>DAOUFB010000105.1:0-2880 GCA_034430135.1 Flexilinea sp.
TACAGGGGAGGCCCCTGGTATGGATAATATAAATATTTATCAATGTCGACAGGCCTCCGAGCCGAAGGCAAGCGGGGTCATTGTCGACATTGATTTTAATGAAAAGTGAATATTATCCAACCAGAAATTCGTTTTGAGACAGCATCACTCCTTAAACGATCATTTCTCCAATCATTCTGGGGCGAGCCATAGACGACCGAAACCAAAAATACACTTTTCACGTCGTTTATATGACATTCATCACTTTCAATTCGTAAGATAGGTTAGCCTTTACAAGCGCCAAAATCCGAACTAAAATTGATGCGCTGTTAAATTTTTTGTCGTAATACGTGTGGCAGCAGATCACCGATCGTAAAGGATTCGAAGCATGAAAGAATACAGTTCCAAGGACATTCGCAACGTAGCGCTCATTTCGCACAGTAGTTCAGGCAAGACGATTTTATCTGAAGCCTTGCTGAAGTTTACCGGTGCGATTTCCCGCCTGGGTCGGGTTGAAGACGGTACGACGGTTTCCGATTTTGATGAAGAAGAAAAACGCCGGACGATTTCGCTTTATACCTCGGTTATTCCCGTTGAATATCAGGGAAAGAAGATTAATATCTTAGACGCTCCGGGATATGCTGACTTTGTCGGTGACATGATCTCTGCGCTGAAAGTTTCGGATGGCGCGGTCATCCTTGTTGACGCTGTATCCGGAATTGAAGTCGGTACGGAAATCGCCTGGAAAAAGGCAGGGGAATTTGGACTTCCGCGAATGGTTCTCGTTTCGAAGATGAACCGCGAAAACGCCGATTTCAATAAGACAGTCGCCGCTTTCACCGCGTATGCGAAAGATGCACACCTGGTTAAGATGCAAATTCCCTGGGGCGAACAGCTCGGCATCCAGGGCGTCATCGATATTCTCACGATGAAAGCCTACGGAAAAGACAACAAGCCGGTCGATATTCCTGCGGAATATCAGGCGGAAGCTGAAGCACTTCGCGCTGAACTGATGGAAGCCGCCGCGGAAGGCGAAGACGAATTAATGGAAAAGTTCTTCGAGACGATGGAACTGAACGACGAAGAAATTCGTCGCGGTTTCGCCGCTGGGGTCAAGTCCGGAGCGCTCGTTCCGATTCTTTGCTCCGCTGCGAACGATGGGGTTGGGGTTGTGCCGTTGATGGACGCGATTCTGAACCTCTTCCCGAGCCCGATCGATACGAAGCCAGTCGCCGCGCTCGATAAAGCCGATCAGCCGATTGAAATTGCCTGTAAAGAAGACGGTCCGCTTGTCGCTTACGTTTGGAAGACGACCGCTGACCCGTTCGTCGGAAAACAGACCTTTATCCGCGTTATTTCCGGCAAGATGACTTCCGACGCCCGCGTTTGGAACGCGACCCGTTCGGTTGAAGAACGCTACGGAAACCTGATGATTCCTTGCGGAAAGGACATGACGAACGTGAAAACGGTCTGCGCCGGCGATATTTGCGCCGTGGCGAAGCTGACCGAAACCGTGACGGGCGATACGTTTTCCGATAAGGCGAATCCGGTTCGCGTCGTTGGACCGAACTTCCCGCGATCGCTTTACCGCGTTGCGGTCATGCCGAAGACGCAGGCTGACTCGACGAAGATCAGTGCTACGCTGACCCGCCTCTGCGAAGAAGATATGACGCTCCACTGGGCGAACGATCCGGATACGAAGGAAACGATCCTGAGCGGTCTCGGCGACCAGCATATCGACGTTGCGATTACGCGTGCCGGAACGAAGTTCCAGGTCAACCTGCTGACCAAGGAGCCGAAAGTCTCCTACCGCGAAACGATCACGCGCGAGGGTCAGGCGATGTACCGCCATAAGAAACAGTCCGGCGGTTCGGGTCAGTTCGGCGAAGTTCATCTTCGCATCAAGCCGAATCATAACAGCGAATTCGAGATTACCAACGACGTTTTCGGCGGTGCGATTTCCGCGTCGTATATTCCGGCGATTGAAAAGGGTATCCGAAACGTCATGAAAGAAGGCGTTTTAGCGGGATTCCCGGTTCATTCGATCTCCGTTTCCGTTTACGACGGGAAGGAACATCCGGTCGACTCGAAACCGATCGCGTTTGAAACCGCTGGGCGCGAAGCGTTCAAGCTCGCGTTCGCGGAAGCCGGTCCGGTTCTGGAGGAGCCAATTTGCATGGCGAAGATCGTCGTCCCGGAAGAAAATATGGGCGATATTATCGGCGACCTGAATACCCGCCGGGCGCGGATTTTGGGCATGGACACGGATCATGGCGAATCGACCGTCACGGCGACGGTTCCGCTCGCGGAAATGCTCCGCTATACGACGCAGCTGCGCTCGATGACCGGCGGACGCGGAACGTTCGACCTCGAGGTTTCGAGCTACGAAGTCGTCCCGCCGCATATTACGCAGGAAGTGATCGCTGCGCGCGCGAAAGAAAAGAAGGACGAATAATCGTTTTCTGTTGAAATTGAACGGGGTTCGCTGCATGGGTATAAAAATGCGGTGAACCCCGCTTTTTATACGCGAGGCTTCTCCCGCTCCCCTGCATCCCCGAAGCGCAGCTATTTTCGACATTGACCCCCAGAAAACACATCTCCAAAAAGATAAAAATTCCTGCATAATTTGATAGAATATCCATAGGCACTGCCTAACTCAACTCCCGGAGAATCCCCATGAGCGAAAATCCTATCCAGAAAATCGGACGCTACGAAATTGAACGCGAAATCGGGCGCGGCGGCATGGCGATCGTCTACAAAGCTTTCGATCCGCGGCTCGAACGTCCCGTCGCGATCAAGCTCATCAAGATGAACGCCTTTTCAGCCGACGCGTTCAGTCACGTCCGCGAACGCTTCGAACGTGAAGCCAAAGCCCTCGCCCGTCTCGACCACCCGAATATC
>DAOUFB010000106.1:0-17832 GCA_034430135.1 Flexilinea sp.
AACGTATTTATGAAAAAAGATTTACCTATGTATTTAGAGAAGTTCGGATTAGACGCGATTATCATCACGGGCATGTCGTCGCATAATCCATCGATGAACTACTTTACGGGCTCACACATGTTCACGAAAGCCTATATTGCCGTTACACGCAATCAAGATCCGATTCTTTTCTATCGAACGATGGAACGTGACACAGCGGAGAAAACGGGCATGAAGCGGATTGCGATTGATGAGCTCCCTAATGGTGATTTTGTTCGAACGGACGGAACGACGGTAAAAAATGGCGAAGTTGTGACGCTGCGCCGTATTTTGGAAGCTGTCGGACTGAATGGTGGAACGGTTGCGTTTTCCGGGCGCGTTGAGTTTGGAGCATTTTTGGATGTCGTTGACGAATTTCGCGCTTCGTTCCCAGAATTTAAAGTCGTTGGCGGTAAAGGCGATGAAGCGATATTCGCCGCACGGTACACGAAGGACGCGGATGAACTTAGTGCAATTAAAGCCATGGGTGAGGTTGTTACCGGAATTGTTGGCGAAGTACGCGATTATTTGTTAAGCTGCCGGGTTAAGGATGGTATGGTTGTGACTCCTGCTGGAGAACCGGTTCTGATTGGAGATGTCAAGCAGATGATCAATCGAAAGTTGAGCGAGGCTGGCGCGGAAAATCCGGAAGGAACGATCTTCTCGGTTGGACGCGATGCTGGTGTTCCGCATAATAGCGGAGACGATAACGCTCAGCTGGAAGCTGGAAAGACGATCGTTTATGACTTCTTCCCCTGCCGTTCCAGCGGTTATTTCTTCGATTTTACGCGGACTTGGTATATTGGAAAGGCGCCGGAAAAAATCCGAAATGCATATGAGCAGGTGAAGACGGTTCATGATGCGATCGTCGCGTTTGGCAAAGCGGGCGTTCCCGCGCGAGACCTCCAAATCAAAACATGCGACCTTTTTCAGGAAATGGGACATTTGACGGTTCGGGAAGATGCGAAGTGTACCAATGGTTACGTTCATTCAGTCAGCCATGGTCTTGGTCTTAACGTTCATGAACCCCCGTTTACCCGTCTCAAGGATGAGAATCCGCCAAGATTAGAGCCTGGAGTCGTGTATACAATAGAACCGGGCTTGTATTATCCGGATGGCGAGATTCCTTTCGGCATTCGCCTTGAAGATACGTTTTACGTTGACGAATCGGGAAATACCCGTTATTTCGTAGAATACCCATATCAGCTCGAACTTGATATTCCCTTGTTTGGTTCGAAGGAAGCAGGCGCACATGCCTAATCAAGGCGTTCGAATTTTGGCGATTGAATCGTCCTGTGATGAGACGGCGGCTGCGGTCATTTCCAATGGACGCCGTATTTTGTCGAATGTCGTCGCTTCGCAAATCGAGATACATCAAGCGTTCGGAGGAGTTTTCCCTGAGGTCGCAAGCCGTCAGCACGTTATCGTTGTTTCTTCCGTGATCAAGGAAGCGATGCAAAAGGCTCATTTGGATTTTTCGGATTTGGATGCGATTGCCGTGACGCGCGGACCTGGATTAGCGGGATCGCTTGTCGTGGGTGCGAACGCTGCGAAAGGTTTGTCGTTGGCTTCCGGAAAGCCGCTGATTGGCGTAAATCATTTAGAGGGACATATCTATTCGGCATGGCTCGTCGGTGCAGATGAAGAGATGTTTGATGAACCGGCGTTTCCTCTGATTGTGCTTCTCGTTTCCGGCGGTCATTCGGAGATTATCTACGTTCGGGATCACCTGCAATATGAACGGTTGGGCGGAACGATTGACGATGCAGCGGGCGAGGCGTTCGACAAATCAGCGCGCTTAATTGGGCTGCCTTATCCGGGCGGTCCGTCGATACAAAACGCAGCAACGAACGGAAACGCAGCGTCGTTTCGTTTCCCGAAAGCGCGGCTCGAGAATCCGTACGATTTTTCGTTTAGCGGTTTAAAAACGGCAGTTCTGCGTAAGGTGAATGAGCTGAAAGCTGAGAATCCTGAGGAACTTCCGGTCGCGGACTTAGCCGCATCGTTCCAGCGAACGGTCGCTGAGACGTTGTTCAATCGTACGATGGATGCGGCGCGCGAAAAGAAGGTCAAGTCTATCGTCGTTGCTGGCGGGGTCAGCGCGAATTCGGAAGTTCGCTCGTGTTTCGAGTCTCAGAAGGAGTTTTCGATCTTTATTCCGCGCCTGAAGTACTGTACGGATAATGCGGCGATGATAGGCGCTGCGGGGTACCAACGCTTTATTCATGGTTTGACCGAAGAATTGGATTTCGACGTTCTTCCGACCTGGCCGTTATCCCGCGTTTCGATTTTATAGCGTCTGGATCGTTGCGCGGCAGGCTGCGAAGTTGGAAAGGTTGATGGGTTGAATTGTTACCGACGCGGCTTCGGCGTTGGTGTCCGCGTCGGTATAAACGCCGGTCCGCGATGGATAAGAGACGTGACATCTGCGGAACTGTTCGCGATAACGATAGCTGAGTGACGTTTGAGATAGCCTACATATGGGATACCCTCGCCGACCGTGATCCAACCTTCGAGATTCCAGGGAATGATTCCGGTTGCATCCATCCATTCCCCGTTGTATTTCCGTGCGATATGGACGTGAGTACCGGTTGAACGTCCGCCGTCGCACGAAGGGTGTCCCAGTCGTTCGCCGGTTTGGACAATTGTTCCGACTGGCGGAATCGACGTTGTCAGCAAGTGCAAAAACATGATATTCCAGCCCGTGCGCTCGTTGTGATCCATATCCAGATCAAGAATTGCCAGACCGGTATCTGTGCGTACAATTTCCCCTGTGGCTGGAGCGACGACCCAAAGGTCAGATGGGGTGCAGCCCGATTTAGTTGACGGCGGCGCGAAATCAATCGCTGCATAAGGTTGATCAGCGCCCCAAGCTGTATGAGGACCGCCGGTGTATGCCCAGCTCAGGTTCTCTTCGAAGGGAAGTTGAAGCTCAGGTTGGCGCAGGCTGCCTTCAATCGTGACTGCGTTCAAGGGAATTTCTCCCCAAAGCAACTCATACGTATGCCGAAAGCCTTTCGGTCCAATGGCTTTGAAAAAATCGTCCGGTTCAAGGACACGCGCGAAATATTGCATCAGTGCGACCGACGCAGCGTTCTGCCAGGGGTCCGCCCAATAGAGTTGCCCGTCGCGCAGTTCGTAGGTCAACATTCTCCCAGAACGATATTCATAAAACGCAGCATTGAGAAAGTTGGAAAGACGGTTATATTGCGAGCTGATTGACTGCGCATTGACGCCGGGAAAACCGAAGACGCCGTTAAGAATATCGTCCCGCGGTTGGCGCGGCTCGCTTAAAGCGCCAGTTAAGTATTCTAAAATAGCGAGCAATAATTTTGGGCTTATTGAATATTCATTGGCGATAGCCTGAACAATTTCGCCTCCGCGCCGGTTCTCCTGGCTCGCATAAGCGGAGTAATACTTAAACCAGCCGGGTTTTCGGTC
Organism: Flexilinea sp.; assembly: GCA_034430135.1. Taxonomy (GTDB): domain Bacteria; phylum Chloroflexota; class Anaerolineae; order Anaerolineales; family Anaerolineaceae; genus Flexilinea. The sequence continues at coordinate 3,460 of DAOUFB010000106.1, forward strand.
GACTTCAGCGCGTGCGTTAAAGCCCGTGTCGTAAGGACCATAAGCGAAAAGCGCATCCGGCAGAATTTGAAACGGACTCCCCCATGGATTCCGGTAGTTAATCGGGATCTTCATCGGGAAACCGGGCGGCATTGTCGTTGCGTCCTTTGGAATAACTGAATTATGTGCCATGATGGCTTCAGCGCTGGTGTTGAATCGCGCTGCGAGAGCCGGGACGGTATCGCCCGGTTGGGCGATATATTCGACGATTTCACCGGGAAGATAGCGCGGGCGCGGGGTAAATTCATACGTTTCCCCCGATCCGGCGCTGACGTTTCCCCCGGCAAGGACAGCAGGGTCGATCGATAGCGGATCATTATTTTCGGAATAGGTGAACGGTAAAACGATCATGGGATCCGACGGATCAGATATTATCGGAACGGCTTCATGCTGTGGGGTCAAGGCGGGCGGCGGTGTTGGCTCGCCCGGAGTTGCGGTCGTTTGTAAACCGATGGGTGTGCAGGCGCTGAAAAGGAATGTCCCGAGAAGAATCAGGCGAAATACGTTTCCAGCGTGCGAATCCTTTATCAAATTCATATCCTAATCTTATCACGATGCGTCGAGAAGAACTTAGTGATAGACGAGCGATTCGCCCGGTCCATATGGGTTGGCGATAGCCAGCTGCCCATTTCGGAACATGCCGCCCTGGTACGGCAGAGCACCGTTGTAGGGTATCCAGCCGCTGAGGTTGAAGGGAATTGGACCATCCGCAGCGATCCATTCTCCGTTATATTTGCGCGCGAGGTGGAGATGCGAACCTGTGGCGTTTCCGCCTTCGCAGGATGGGTGACCAACATGGTCTCCGGTATGAAGACGTGTTCCAACTGCGACTTTTTCGCTTGAGCCAACGTGAAGGTAAAGGAAGACCCAACCCGTTTGTTCGTTATAATCTCCGTCCACATCAACGATGACAATTCCTCTATCAACACGTAGAACGACACCGTCTGTTGCAGCGAGAATCCAGCGATCTGACTTGACGCAGCCGGTTTCAGTTGACGGCGGGGCAAAATCGAGAGCACCCCAAGGCGAGCCTGTTCCCCAAATTGGATGCGGACCACCGGTTAGTGCCCAGCGTTCCTGCGGCGAGAAGGGGAGAGATATGACCGGAAGCGGAAGATCAGCGTTGAGCCCGATCCCTTCCGGATCAGCTCCGTCCCAGACGTTCCCGAAAATTGAGGTGAAGACGGAAATAAAACCATTTTCCGAATACAAGGCGGCATCGACATCATTCCAATCGTAAATCTGCGCAAAAAGGTATTGAATCGCGACGGAACCGGCGTTTAGCGTTGGTTCAAAATAAATTGGTTGAATTGGGAGCGGTTTTCGGTAATAAGGTATCTCGCTTAGTCTTCCCGCCCGCCAACCGTAATAGCCGGCGGAAAGCGTATTCGCCGCCCAGGCGAGCTGGCGGTAGAGTCCTTTATGTTGCGCTTCAATCCAGCCAACTGGATAGTCGATTTCATCTTGACCTTGAGGTTCTCCGAAAAGCCAATGCGACTTGAATTCGATCAGCGCTAGAAGAATCATCGGATTAACTGAGTAATCCTGAGAGATTTTTTCAACGATTTTGATTCCACTCATACGCCCTGCCGAGGTTTCTTCCGAATAACGCGCGAGGTAACCGCCCGCAGCGAGAATTTCGTTCTCAATATCGTAATTAGATGCGGTTGATGAAAAAACGACGTATTGATCGGGGAGAACTCTGACCGAGGATTCATATTGCCGATTGACGGGAGATTCAACGAATAGCGTCAGATTCGGATTCAGGAAACGCGTCCCCGATATTGGGAACAGCGCGGAAATACGATCCGGCGATGTTCCGAATCTGGAGGCAATATTTTGCAGCGTATCGCCGTTTTGGGTCAGGTAGATTTTCCGTTCTGAAGCGACTTGAAGATCGGGAAGTCTCGTTTCGGTTGGTTCAATCGTCTCAAGCGGCTGAAAATAATATTCCGCATTGGGTACGAGGAATGGGTCATCGAAAAAGGGCGTCAACTGGATATGATCTGGATCGGATGTGATCGATAAATCAGATTCGATCACCGGACGGGCGGTTGCGGTTGCGCGCGGGACGAGCGTCGGCGGGTCAAACGCAATAACTGGAATCGGCGTCTCTGTCACCGTAATTTCTGGTTCATTTCCGAAAGGTATTAACCCGATAGGGGCAGGCGTTTCAGAGCTCTCCGGGTTAAACGCAGCTTGAGCCGCACGTGTGTCGAGCGCGGCGAGCGTCGGATAGTCGATCCTTCGTTGGATTTGCGTCAATTCGTAGCGGACAGCGGCTTGGGTCAATTTCGCAGGTGATGAGATTGAGCGGGTACATCCTCCGAACGTGACCAGGCACGTCAGAAGTATCAGCGCGAGAAATGCCCGTCGGACGTTAGCGGGAAATTCGGTTCGCATCGTTTTGAAAATACCAGGCTTCGATGATCTGGTCGCCTTTGACGAGGTAGCCATCATAAACGTCGCCTGTGCTATAAACCTCGAAACCGCTCAATGTCAAAGGATGCGCTGCGTCAATCGGTATCCATTGACCGTTGTACCTGCGGGCGAAATGAAGATGCGTTCCTGATGAGACACCGCCCTCACATGATGGGAAACCGATTCTATCGCCGGTTTTGAGCACCGTTCCAACGGAAGCCCGTTCTCGCGAACCGACATGGAGATAAAGGTGAACCCAGCCGGTACGGGCGTCTCCGTCCTTGTCAAGGTCGACGACAACGAGCCCATCTCTCGAATAGACGACGAGTCCCGATGCGGCGGCGGTAACTGGATAATTGCTCCGGCTGCAGCCGATCGAATCGCCCGGAACGAAATCGACCGCGCTCCAAGGTGACCCGTTCGCCCAGCCATAGTGCGGTCCTGAGGAGAAAAACCATTCATCGTCAGCTGAAAAGGGCAGTTCGAGCGTTGGCTCGCTGTCTGGTTCATCGGTGAGCGTTGCGATTTGATTCGATTCAGATCCAAAAAACTCCTCAAATGTGGACCGGAAGCCGGATGGAGAAATTGCGAAAAGCCAATCCTCCCGCCCATAAAGCTTTGAAAAGAGATATTGAAGCGCAGCGGTTCCGGCGTTTACGGAAGGGTCAACGGCGACAACGGTATCGTCCGAAAGCGTAAATGCGTTTAAACGATTATTTTTCCATTGATAATATCCATAAGATAGTGTATTCGCTGTCCAGCTGAGCTGATGATCCAAAGACGTTCGCCAACCAAGAGCACCAATATAACTTTCGTTCAGCAATAATTTTGGCTTTTCGTTTGTGATCGACTGTGTCTGAAATTCGAGCAGCGCGATCAAAAGTTTCGGATTAATCGCGTTTTCAAGCGTGACTTCTTCCAAAACTTCAAGTCCGCTGCGCGGCGTAAACTCGAGCGTTGGGATTGGCTCCTCATTCCCTTTGGGCGTCGGGATCGGCGTCGGAGTTGATTCAATGTAGCTTGTCAGGATGTTTTTCGGATAAGCGCGGAGAAATTCAACCACGTTAAAGGTGTCTGGTCCATCGACGAGGTCGCTGTCTGCAATGATCAAGTCCCCAATCGGAAGTGTTTCCGCTTCTATGGTGGGTATCACAAGTGTTTGACCGACTTGAATGAGCTCAGGGTCGGCAAGGTCGTTGCGCTCGACGATCGCGGAGACTGGAATTTGATACAGATTTGCTATCGCTGAAATCGTATCTCCCGCCGCGATCGTCACCGTAACTTCCTCGCTTCGGAGGGGGGGTATTTCAGCTAATTTGAAAGCTGGATGGGTCGGTTTCATCCCATTCAGGGCATAATCGAATCCGTCCGCCGCGGGTACTGCGCTCTTTGGCGTTGACGTTGGGATTAATGTTGCTTCTTCGTCAGATTCCTCACTCATAGGAATGAGCAGGATCGGCGCACCGTCCGTTAATCGGATCGGCGTTAGGCTTGGCTCCGGGGTCGCGGTGATGGGCTCGGTCGGTGCGCCAGCGGTCATCGTCATCATCGGGATTGACAGATCCAGCGTTTCGATTTGGCTTTCCGGCGCAGAAAATATCCCGCAACCGCTTAAAAGCAAGATGCTAAATAGAAAGCACGCAGAAAATTGCAAGAAGCGACGAAGAGGACTTCGCATAGAGAATAGAAAAGGCAAGATCTATTTAGATATCGAGCAACAACTTGCGTCCGCCAATGACATGGAAGTGCAGGTGATGAACCGATTGACCTCCGTCTTCGCCAATGTTGGTGATGACGCGGTATCCGGATTCACTAACTCCGAAGGTTCTCGCAATTTCCGTCGCCGCGAAAAGAATTTCGGCTAATATTCCGCGGTCTTCCTCGCTTGCCGTTTGAAGAGAATCGATGTGCTTTTTAGGTACGATCAGGATATGGACTGGTGCTTTTGGGCTGACGTCCTTAAAAGCGCAGATACGTTCGCTTTCGTAGACAAATTCCGTCGGAATGATTCCGTTGGCAAGTTTACAGAAAATACAGTTTTCATCGGTATGGGGCATAAGTTTTCTCCTGTTTCGTTATGGTTCGAGCGGACCATGGGTCGGGGCACAAACGAGATTATAATACGCGACTTCCGTCTCTCGATTCGCGTAGATATAGTCACGCGCCGATTTGCTGATTTGGCGGACGGTATCGATATGCTGCGACGCGTCGGTATTCCAATAACGCGGAATGACGAAAAGTGGATCCTGATTTCCATCGCGGAGGAAAGAAGGTCGAGTTGGATCCTCTCCATCTAAGAGCGGCACCCAGTTATACATGACTGGCCCGCGCGGATTGACGGTAAAACCGACTTTATAGCCAGTTTCTTTCGCGATTTCGATCGGACGGAATCCAAAACTTCCCCCCGGCCAGATAATCCCGACTGGCTTCTTTCCATAATATTCAAGAATTTTGTCAACAGAACCCTGGAGCTCGCCGTAGATAAAATCATCGGTCGATGCGTCTGACATATTGATGTTGTGGACGACACCGTGAGCTTGATGATCTACGTAACCTTCTTTTTCAACCTTGACGTTTTCCGCCCATAAGGCTTGAGTCGTATCTGGCGCGCTAATCCAGCCATTAACGACTTTCCAGCCATATTTTTCGAAATACGGATAAAAATGATCGTACCAATAGCCTTCATGATGACGGTCGTCGGAGATGATCAGCGCGGAACGTTCTGGTATATAATCGTTGTTGTACATGAAGCTGACGAATTGTTCCATGTCAATCGCTTCGAACCCTTGCGCCTTGAAGTTTTCCATCATCTGGTTATGAGTTTCTGCGGTAACCTGATTGTCGTATGCGACGGAGGACTGCTCTCCCTTGATAATGGAGTGGTACATGACAACCATGACAACCGTCCCTGGAGCGGCTTTTCCAGCGCTCCAGCGATTTTTCAAAAATTCGCAAGTGTCTTCGACATAGGTATGCGGTTTGTCGCGCGGATTCAGCAATTCGGCGACGAACGGTTCTGGCAGCGTCGGCGGTGTTGCGTTTGGGTCAATGGTTGGCGCGCTTGGCGTTTCGGTCGCAGCTGGAGTTGCTGTAGCAGGAACCTCGGTCGGGCGGGCTGCTGCGACCTCGGCTTCAGCGGTTTCCATCAAGGATTGGCTTGAAACCGTCGGTTCAGCGGTCGGATTCGGCAGCGAAGCGGCGGGCTGCGGTGTATTACAAGCGGTTAATAAAAGAACGGTCATGGCAATAAAGACTGCGCTCTTTATAAAAGGCAGACAAAAAAAGGCGGTTGAAAGATGCGCTCGTTTCATGCAATTCTCCAATCACCCCTATTATAAATGCTTTGCGAATTGGGTTCGTTGTATCAGGATTGAAAGGGACGTTGTCAAACGGGCGCAGGTCAAGTAAAATTAGCAATTGTGAAATTCGACGGATCGGGGGTGTGACATGCTCAGTTACTATAAAAATCAGGAATTTACGCTGGAAAAAATCGAAGAACCGGTGCCGAATTGCTGGATTAACGCGGTTAACCCAACGCCGGACGAAAAGAAGTTATTGGTCTCGCTTGGTATTCCTCTTGATTACATTACTTACGCACTTGACGCTGATGAGCGTTCGCGAGTTGAGGAAGAGGACGATGGTACGTTGCTGATCGTTATCCGTGTTCCGCATTACTTAGGTGAGGAAGAATCCGTTCCTTATATTACAATTCCGCTTGGAATTATTATCGTTGACAAGTACATTGTCACAATTAGCGCAACGGAGTCCGAAATTATTTCGATCTTCGAACGTGGTCAGGCTGCGAAAATATCGACGACGAAACGGAACCGTTTTGCACTGCGGATTTTGATGCGTGCGACGGTCAGCTTTTTGGATGTTGCCCGCGAAATGTCAAAAATATTGGACGATTTGGAATCGAAACTGTATGCGTCGATGCGCAATACCGAACTTTTGGCGCTTCTCCAGTATCAGAAATGCTACGTTTATTTCGCTCAGGCATTGAAGCAAAATGAGTTGGCGTTATATCGGCTTTCCAAATATGAAAAGATCCGTCGATTCGATGAAGATGTTGAACTTTTGGAAGACATCCTCGTTGAAAATACACAGGCGATAGACATGACGAATATTTCGTCCTCAATTTTAGCAAACTTGATGGACGCGTACGCTTCGGTCATTTCAAACAACCTGAACGTTGTCATGAAGCTTTTGGCTTCGGTTACGATTATCATGTCGATTCCGAACATTATTTCCGGTTTCTTCGGAATGAACGTTAACTTTGCTGCTGTGATCCAACATGGCGCGCACACACCGGCGATTATTGCGGGCGTAACGCTCTTGGTGATGGCGGTTTCGATTGTGTTTTTCTACTGGAAAGACTGGTTTTAATCTAATCTTAGTCAGGAGAAGAATATGCGCTTTATTCGGTACGTCGAACGTGATACGGCTGATGTTAAAACGGGTTGGATTCATGCGGATATGGTTGGCGAAGTCGAAGGTAATATGTTTACAGAGTACCGCCGCCTTGAGGCAAAGACGCCGCTTGAGCGCGTTCGCCTGTTAGCTCCGGTTAAACCAGGCAAGATTGTTTGCATTGGCTGGAACTATATCGATCATGCAAAAGAATTTGAGCGGCCGCTTCCGGAGATTCCGACGGTCTTTTTGAAACCGCCCAGCGCAGTCATCGGAACAGGTGATGGGATCGTTCTTCCGCCGGTTTCTGAATCGGTTGAACATGAGAGCGAGCTTGCCGTCGTAATCGGACGCAGCGCTAAGAACGTCCTTCCTGAAATTGCACGTTCCTATGTCTTTGGGTATACGATCGGAAATGATATTACGGCCCGCGATTTACAACGGAAAGACGATACCTGGGCGCGCGCTAAGGGATTCGATACTTTTTGTCCGCTGGGTCCATGGATCGAGACAGAGTTTGAGCCTGCGGATGCGATGATTCGCTGCAGCGTGAATTCAAATATTCGTCAGATGGCGTCGACGCGCGACATGATTTTCCCGGTTTCATCGATTATCGCTTATATTTCCTCAATTATGACGCTTGACCCCGGCGATGTCATTCTGACGGGTACGCCGGCAGGAACGTCCAAGCTCTTTGCGGGAGATGTAATCGAAACGTCAATTGACGGGATCGGCAGTCTCGTAAATCCGGTCGTTTCGACGTCAGCTCCTGCGATCCAAGGATAAGAAAGATATTTTTTTGATTTGTCCCCGAATGATGCCGTGTGACGCGTCGACGAAGATTTTCGTACCGACTTCGTTCAAACGCGGTTTTTTCATGTATAATTAACGCGCTTATTTTGCATGGAACTTCTTAGCAAATAAGCCGGTCTCCGGAGTGTCCGGAGCCGACCTAACATTATTTTTATCTTGAGAGGAAAGACATATGTCCGGACATTCCCATTGGGCTACGATTAAGCGAAAGAAAGGCGCTGGCGACGCAAAGCGCGGGCAGTTGTTTACCAAGTTAGCCAAAGAAATCACGTTGGCGGCTCGCGAAGGCGGCAGCGATGTTAATACGAACTTCAAATTGCGCCTCAGTATTGATAAAGCGCGTGCGAACAACATGCCGAAAGACAGCATCGATCGTGCGATTAAGCGTGGTACTGGCGAATCGAAGGAAGGCGTTGATTTTTCGAACACGGTCTACGAAGGTATCGGTCCAAAGGGATCTGCGCTGATTATTGAATGTGTTACGGAAAATAAGAACCGAACGGTTGCGGAAGTTCGTCACCTGCTTTCCCGATCGGGCGGATCATTGGGTGAGTTGGGCTCTGTCGCCTGGCAGTTTACTCAGCGCTCCTATTTCCTCCTGACTGGCGATGATCTTGACTTTGATCAAATCTTTGAATTAGCGCTTGAAAATGGCGGCGATGATGTTGAAGAATCGGACGATGGTATCGAGGTTCTTGCGCCGGTTGAAAATTTCAAGGTCCTTTCTGACGCATTCTTTGGATCCAATATTCATATTGAAGAAGCATCCTTGAAGATGATTCCGAATACGCCCATTGATCTGTCGGTTGAGGACACGCTGCAGGTTCTGCGCTGCGTTGAAGGGCTGGAAGATTTGGACGATGTCCAGACGGTCTACCACAACCTGAACCTGTCGGACGAAGTCATCGAAGCGCTCGGGAACGAAGAATAAGACCGAATGATATTTCTGGGGATTGATCCCGGAACAGCGTTGACCGGATATGGTTACGTCGAGGAACGATCCGACGGGAGCTTGCGCGTGTTGGATTATGGCGTTATTTCGACGCATGCCAAAGAAAAGGCTGAGAACCGCCTGCGCATTCTGTATGACGAGCTTAGTGCAAAGAATCTTCTCCATCGACCGGATTACGGAGCGGTGGAGAAGTTATTTTTGGGAAGGAATGTCACGACGGCAATTTCCGTAGGTCAAGCACGCGGGGTAATTTTATTGACATTTGCGCAGATTGGTTTGCCTTTGATTGAGTTCACGCCAATGGAAGTCAAACAATCGGTCGTCGGATACGGCGGAGCGGAAAAGAAGCAGGTTCAGGAGATGGTCAAGGCGATTCTTGGACTCGACAAAATTCCGAAGCCAGATGACGCGGCGGATGCGCTCGCGATAGCGATTTGTTGTGCGCATAGCTATCGGATTTTGGAGATGACGCATGGGTAAAGTTATCATTCAATCCAGCAGTAATTCGCGCTTGAAAGAAATTCGCAAACTGCGCGAACGCAAGTATCATAAAACGACGCCTTTCTTTTACATGGAAGGATCGCGCATCGTCGGTGAGGCGCTTGCTCATGAGGGAGTGATTGGAACGATTCTCATTGCGCCGGAATTAATCCGGAACCGTTTTGCAGCAGATTTGGCGCCGCGGGCGGAAGAACTTGGCGTCGAGGTTATTGAGCTAAGCGCGGCTGCGTTCGAATCGATTTCCATCAAGGATAATCCGCAGGGCGTCGCCGCTATCGGTCGAAAACGAACGGGTACAATTGGAGAGGTTCCGCGAACGGGCGGAATTTACTTGGCGTTGAATTCGGTCGCGGATCCCGGAAATTTAGGCACGATAATTCGCACCGCGGACGCCGTCGACGCGCGCGGCATTTTCCTGATCGGAGATTCGGTTAGTCCCTATGACATTAACGCGATTCGCGGTTCAATGGGCGCGATTTTTTCACAGTTAATCGTTCCTTGCGACTATGAAGCGTTTCTTGGCTGGAAACACGAGACAGGCTTCCGTCTTATCGGAACGTCGGATCAGGCGGAAACCGATTACCTTGACGTTCTTATCCCTGAATCGGTCATCATTATGATGGGATCGGAACGCGAGGGCTTGACCGAACGTCAGCTCAGCGATTGCGATGAGGTCGCGCGGATTCCGATGATGTGCTCCAGCGATTCATTGAATTTGGCGGTTGCTACCGGTGTCATGCTTTATCAAGCGCATAACGTTCAGCGCGGTTGTCGGCTCATGAAGGCGGGTCTATGATTGCAAGCGTTCAAGGCATCGTCCAACTGAAGCGAAAAGACTCCCTCGTTATTTCGGTTAACGGGATCGGATTCCAGGTTTTCGTTTCAGCGGAGACGGTTTCAAGCGCGGAGATCGGGAAAGAACTCTTTCTCTATACTTCTTTTATCTTTCGTCAGGACTATATTGCCTTGTTTGGCTTTCGGTCCGAAGAAGAACTCGAATATTTTGATCTGTTAATCGGCGCAAACGGCGTTGGTCCGAAATTAGCTCTGGCGATTCTATCGACGCTTAATCCCGCGAATATCCGGCATGCAGTTTTAAGCGAGGAAGCCGACCTTTTGTCCCGTGTATCGGGAGTTGGAAAGAAAACGGCTCAGAAAATTATTCTGCACTTGCAAGGCAAGATCTCCGATACGGACGGGATCATGACCGGAAAGGTCCTGACAAATTCTGTTGATTTTGAAGTTGTTGAGGCGTTGACCGCGCTCGGATACAGTCTTATTCAAGCACAAACAGCGGTTCAGGCGATCCCGAAAGAAACGCCTGATACGGTTGAGGAAAAAATTCGCGCGGCGCTGCGTAGCTTTGGTTAGGTTATCCTGCCCGCTTTTCAGAAGGTTAGGTCGATTGATTCATGAGTGAACGTAATTCGATTCGCGTTGTTGGTGCGCGGACGCATAACTTAAAAAATATTACGGTTGAAATTCCGCGGGAGAAGCTCGTTGTTATTACAGGGCTATCCGGCTCTGGAAAATCATCATTGGCGTTCGATACGATTTTTGCGGAAGGGCAGCGGCGGTACGTAGAATCACTTTCATCGTATGCCCGTCAATTTCTCGGACAAATGGATAAACCGGACGTTGACGCGATCGAAGGACTTTCACCGGCAGTTTCGATTGACCAGAAAGGCACGAACCGTAACCCGCGCTCAACGGTTGGGACGATTACCGAAATTTATGATTATCTCCGGCTCCTTTTCGCACGGATTGGCGTTCCGCATTGCCCGGAATGCGGACGCGAGGTACATAAGCAAACCTCGGACGAAATTATCGAGCAGATCGAAAAATTTCCCAACGGATCCCGCCTGTTGATTTTAGCGCCTGTCGTTCGTGCTCGAAAAGGGACGTATCAAGTCGTTTTAGATGAGATCCGGAAAAATGGTTTCGTTCGTGTCCGTATCGATGGTACGGTTTATTCGTTAGACGACGAAATCTCGCTCGACCGATATAAGAAGCATACGATTGAGGCGGTGGTTGACCGTATTGTGATTCGGACGCCGGAGAACGAAGAGGACGGCGCACAGAACCGAACGCGGCTTGCAGACTCAGTCGAGACAGCGTTAAAAGTCGGGGAAGGATACCTGACGGTTTGCGACCTGAATCAGGATCCGCCGGCTGATTTCGCTTTTTCGGAGTATTTGGCTTGCCCGGTGCATGGTATTTCGATTCCCGAGATTGAACCCAGCTCTTTTTCGTTTAACACGCCAAATGGGGCTTGTCCGGAATGCCAGGGGCTGGGGTTCAAGCAGGAGATCGATCCGGATTTGATCGTTACGGATCGTTCGCTGAGCTTAGAGAATGGAGCGATCCGCGTTTTGGAGTGGCATGGGAGCGGCGGTGATGAATCATCGTACACCTGGCAACAGCTGAAAGCTGTCGCGGATGCATACGGTTTTTCGATGGATACGCCTTTCAATGAACTGACGCCTGAACAGAAAAACGTTATACTTTACGGCTCGAAAAATCGGAAGATTCGGATTGAGTATCAAGGAAGAAATGGCAGATCGTCGTCGATTGATGCGCCGTTTGAGGGAATTATCCCGAATTTGCAGCGGCGGTATCACGAGACCAGTTCGGAATGGATCCGAACGAGAATTACCGATTTTATGGCGATTAAACCCTGTCCGTACTGCCATGGTCGCCGTCTTCGTCCGGAGTCGCTCGCGGTTACGATCCAGGATAAAAATATTATCGAAGTCACGGAGAAAAATGTTGCTGAGGCGTATCGCTGGATAACGGAGACGGAGAACGATCCAGAGCTTTTATCCGAACGTGAGCATCGGATCGCGGATAAAATTTTCAAAGAAATCCATAATCGCCTCGAATTCCTTGTCAACGTTGGTCTTGATTATCTGACGCTCGATCGTTCGGCAGGAACCCTCTCGGGCGGGGAGGCTCAGCGAATTCGATTGGCAACGCAGATTGGATCTCAGCTGATGGGCGTTCTCTACGTCTTGGACGAACCGTCGATCGGACTTCATCCGCGTGACAATGATAAGCTGCTGATGACGTTGAAACGGCTTCGCGATCAAGGAAATACTGTCCTTGTTGTTGAGCATGATACGGATACGATCGAGGCTGCTGATTGGATCGTGGATATCGGACCAGGTGCGGGTGTGCATGGCGGTGAGGTTGTCGCTTCAGGACCACTTTCGACGATTCTTGCATCGGAAAAGTCGTTGACCGGCGATTACATTACCGGACGGAAAATCGTTCCTATTCCGGATTCGCCCCGACAGGGGAGCGGTAAGTTCCTGAAAATCATTGGCGCGTCCGAAAACAACCTGAAAAATATTACCGTCGAATTTCCGCTCGGGAAGTTAGTTTGTATAACGGGCTCGTCCGGTTCGGGAAAGTCGACGCTTATGAACGATATTTTATATAATATCCTTGCACGCGACCTGAATCATGCTAAGACAACGCCCGGAAAGTACAAGTCGATTCTTGGACTCGAACACTTAGACAAAGTCATCGATATTGACCAGTCGCCGATCGGTCGAACGCCGCGGTCGAATCCCGGAACGTATACCGGCGTTTTTGATGAAATCCGGAAGCTTTTTGCCGGACTTCCTGAAAGTAATCTCCGTGGCTATACGTCAGGGCGTTTTTCGTTCAACGTCCATGGCGGACGCTGTGAAGCTTGCGAAGGGCAAGGCGTTACCAAAATCGAGATGCATTTTCTTCCGGATATCTTCGTCGAGTGTGATGTATGCCATGGCCGCCGTTTTAATAGCGAGACGCTTCAGGTCAAGTACAAAGGAAAGTCCATTGCGGACGTTTTGGATATGACGATTGAAGAAGGACTTGAATTTTTCGACGCATTTGAACCTATTAAGAATAAGCTTCGTGTTTTGAAAGAAGTTGGACTGGGGTATATTCGGATCGGTCAGTCTGGGACGACGCTTTCAGGCGGAGAAGCTCAGCGCGTTAAGTTAGCGAAAGAGCTTTCAAAACGTCCGACAGGGCGGACGTTATATGTGCTGGATGAGCCGTCGGTCGGACTTCATGCGGCGGATGTTCATCGCCTGGTTGACGTTTTGAATCAGCTCGTCGACGCGGGAAATTCGGTCTTGATTATTGAGCATAATTTAGATATTATAAAGGTTGCAGATTATATTATCGATCTCGGACCGGAGGGCGGTGTCCGCGGAGGACAGGTCGTTGCGACTGGAACGCCGGACGAGGTTGCCGCGGTCGAAGGGTCCTATACTGGAATGTACCTAAAGAATGTATTAGTGAAGACGCGTGAGTTGATGAAGTTGAATTCTGAAAAATCGTAAAATTGACGATTTTCGGGTAAAATTGGATTATTGGTAAAGAACTTGCAACCATGTACTACGAAATCGAAACGGTGCGTTAATTCGGAAAATTCGAGTTGACGGAAAGGAAAACGCGATGCCACGAAAAAACAGTCCGCAATACGTTATTAAGTCGTATAAACGAAAGGGGAAATTCTTACCTTTCGTTATCTGGGGATTGGCGGCGATTATTTTCGCCCTCGGCGTACTGCTTATTTATTTCTGGTTCATGGGGTCGGATTCAATCTCTACACAGCCGACTGTTGATATGAACCAGATGGCTGGAACTCCGAGCATGGAGACGATGAGCGCGACGAGCGAACCCTGGTGGAGCCGGTACAACCCGGTGAAGTTAGTCATGGGTTTATTCGCTTCACCGACGCCAACACCCACGTCTACCTTTACAATGACGCCAACCGTTCCTACGTCGACTCCGACGCTAACGGCGACGATTACGCTGACCCCGACGGCGACGATTACGCCAACGCCGGACGGTCCGCAGGAGTACGTCGTTGAGGAGGGGGATAACTGCTGGTATATTGCGACAGAAAAATTCAAGGTGCCGATGGACGTTTTCCTTGCCATCAATGGCTTTACGATGCAAAATTGTTCCGTATCGCCTGGGCAAACGATTTTCATCCCGGGTCCGGATACCAAGCTTCCAACCGAAACGCCGATTTCGCTGAGTCAATATACCGCTGGGCAGCAGATTGAATATGAAGTCAAACTGAATGACTCGATGCGCGATATCGTTAGCCGCTTCAATACGACTTACGAAGATATTGTTCGGTTGAACGACCTTACGGACGAGAACGAGACGCTGCGCGCCGGTCAGATCCTTCTGATTGCGGTTAACTTGGTGACCCCAACGCCGACGCCGGT
>DAOUFB010000107.1:0-3844 GCA_034430135.1 Flexilinea sp.
GCAACCTGACGCTCCTCGTCGATTTTTACGAATTGACGATGGGAAACGGCTATTTCAAGCAGGGAATGCGCGATCAAATTGCCGTCTATGATATGTTTTTCCGCCACGTCCCGGACGACGGCGGCTTCGCGATTATGGCGGGACTTGAACAGGTCGTCGAATATCTCCTGAACCTTCATTTCACGGATAAGGATTTAAATTATTTAATTGGCCGCGGCATTTTTGAGCCGGAATTCATCGACTACCTGCGCAATTTCAAGTTCAGCTGCGACGTTTGGGCGATCCCCGAAGGCACGCCGATTTTTCCCGGCGAGCCAATCCTCCGCATCCGCGGTCCGATTATCCAGGCACAAATGATTGAGTCGATGGTTTTGCTCACGTTCAATCATCAGTCGCTGATCGCAACCAAAACGAATCGGATCTGCCGTGCGGCGCGGGGACGGACAGTTCTCGAATTTGGATCCCGCCGCGCTCAGGGGTATGACGCCGCCAATTACGGCGCGCGTGCGGCGTACATCGGCGGCGCAAACGCCAGCGCCAACACCTGGTCCGATCTTCAGTTCGGCGTCCCCGCTTCCGGAACGATGGCTCATGCCTGGGTTCAGTCGTTCGATTCCGAACTCGAATCTTTTATTGCCTACGCGAAGACATACCCGGATAATTGCAGCCTGCTCGTCGATACCTACAACACGCTCAAATCCGGCGTTCCAAACGCAATCCGCGTCGCGAAGGAAATCCTCGAACCGATGGGGAAACGCTTAGCCGGGATTCGGCTTGATTCAGGCGACATCGCGTACCTCTCGAAAAAAGCGCGTGTGATGCTCGATGAAGCCGGATTAACCGACGCGAAAATCTTTGCTTCGAACTCCCTTGACGAAATGATTATCCGTTCGCTTCTTCTTCAGGACGCAAAAGTCGACGTTTTCGGCGTCGGTGAAAAGCTGATCACCGCCGCCAGCTCCCCTGTCTTTGGCGGCGTCTATAAACTCGTCGCGCTCATTGACGCGGACGGAACGATTACGCCGAAAATTAAACTCTCGGATAACTTCGAAAAAGTCACGACGCCGGGATTCAAAGACGTTTGGCGAATTTTCGGGAACGAAGACGATCACCCAGTTGCGGACGTCCTGACCATGACCGACGAAACGATCGAAGACAACGTCCCCTACGAGATATTTGATCCCATCGAACCCTCAAAACGGAAAGTCGTTACAGATTTCTACGCGAAAAAGCTGCTCGTGCCTATCTTCGAAAAGGGCGAACTCGTTTACCGCTTACCGGACCTGGAAGAAATTCGCGCCGAGTCTATGAAGCAGGTTCGTGAGCTTTGGGACGAGGTTAAGCGTCTCGAAAACCCCCATGTCTATTACGTCGACCTGTCGCAAAAAGTCTGGGATTTGAAAACCGAAATGCTACGCGAAGTTCGCGCATACGTTCGTTCGATTCAATCCTGAAACTGCGCTCAGAACCTCTGGCGTTAACGAGACGAATAAAGGAGAAAATTCATGCAAGAGTTTAGAACTGCGGTTGTCGGATGTGGAAAAGTCGGCGCAACCCACGCCGCCGCTTTCCAAAAAATTCCCGGCTCTCGGCTAAGCGCCGTCTGCGACGTAGATCCGGAACGCGCCCGTTCCTATGGCGAACGCTTTGGCGTTCCTGCCTTTACGGACGTTGCATCGATGATTCGTGAAGCGAAGATTGACGCTGTTGCTGTCTGTACACCGCACCCGCTGCATGCGGAACAGATCGTGACCGCTGCTAAAAACGGCGCGCATGTCGTCAGCGAGAAGCCATTGGCTTCCTCGCTCCAGGACTGTGACCGCGCGATTGCCGCCTGCCGAAAGGCAAACGTTAAACTCGGCGTCATTTCACAGCGCCGTTACTATCCGCCTTTCCTCCGCATGATCGAAGCCATCAACGCAGGGAAAATCGGGAAACCGATCGTCGCCACCATGCAGGTCATGGGCTGGCGCAGCCCCGAATATTATCAAATGGATCCATGGCGCGGAAAGTGGATCGAAGAAGGCGGCGGCGTCATGATCAATCAAACGCCGCACCAGCTGGATCTCCTCTTATCCATCATGGGTGATATTGATGAATTAAGCGGTTTTTGGGACAATTTCAACCATCCTGAAGTCGAAATCGAAGATTCCGCGATGGCGGTAATCCGATTCAAGTCCGGCGCAATCGGGCAATTCTTTGTTTCCAATTCACAAAAACCCGGACTCTGGGGAAAAATTCACATCCATGGTCAGAACGGCGCCTCCGTCGGCGCACAAATCGAAGGCGGATCAGCTTTCGTTTCCGGCGTCACGACGAAAGTCGAACCGCCGTTCAATGATATTTGGACGATCCCCGGCGAAGAGAAGATGCTGCCCGTCTGGAAAGCGGAAGACGCTGAATTTACGGAGACGCATGACCCCATGTCCTATTATCACGAACTCCAACTCACAGATTTCATCGACGCCATCCGCGAAAACCGCGAACCGCTCGTCAACGGCGAGACCGGGCGAAAGACTGTTGAATTAATTACTGCGGTTTACCGCTCTCAGCGGGATCATAAGCCCATCAAATTCCCGCTCGAAGCCGAAGACACACCGGATTTCGACGGACGTCTAACCCACCCGCTTTATTCACGCTCCAAATAACCTCACCGCACATAAGGAGAGACCTCACATGACTGAAATGATGAACGCACTAACATTGACCGAATATATGAAAATGACCTATCAGCAGGTCCCCAAACCCGTCATCACTGCGAACGAAGTCCTAATTCGCGTTAAAGCCTGCGGCATCTGCGGCTCAGACATTCATGGATTCGACGGTTCAACCGGTCGGCGAAAACCGCCGGTCATTATGGGTCACGAAGCCGCCGGCGTTATCGAAGCTATCGGAGCGGACATCAAAGGCTGGACGGTCGGAGATCGCGTAACTTTTGATTCGACGATTTACTGCGGACACTGCGATTATTGCATGAAAGGTCAGGTCAATTTATGCGGCAATCGGCGCGTTCTGGGCGTTTCCTGTGAGGATTACCACCGCGACGGCGCGTTCGCGGAATACGTCGCGGTTCCGGCGCATATCCTGTATAAGCTTCCGGACGCCGTCAGCTTTGACGAAGCGTCGCTCGTCGAGCCGCTCTCCGTCGCGCTCCATGCGGTCAATCTTTGCCCCCGCGACCTGAATGCGTCAGTTACAGTTGTCGGCGCTGGTAAAATCGGGCTTCTCGTCGTCCAAACGCTCCGTGCGGCTGGATACGGGAAAATTATCGTCATTGACCGAAACCCAACCCATCGTCAGCTCTCGCTCGAAATGGGGGCGGACGCCTCGTTCGATTTCTGCCCAGAAGCCGTCGAGAAGGTCCGCGCGGAAACGAACGGTGAAGGCACGGACATCGTTCTCGAAGTCGTCGGCGTTGACGAATCCTTCAACCTCGCGGTTCAGTCTGTTCGTAAAGGCGGTACCGTCGTTCTCGTTGGAAACATTTCCCCAACAGTCTCATTCCCGATGCAGCTCGTCGTCACCCGTCAGATTACGCTCCGCGGGTCCTGCGCATCCGCCGGCGAATACCCCGCCTGCCTCGATATGATCGCGCGCGGCGCTATCAAACTCGAAAAAATTATCAGCGCAACCGCCCCGCTGTCGGACGGCGGCGCGTGGTTCAACCGCCTATATACAGATCCGGGAGATTTTGTAAAGGTCATTCTCAATCCGTGATAACGCGCAGCTGAGGCTGTCCCAAAATGCTTTTTGCATGGGAAAGAGACGTGAATATTTTTAAAGTATCGAGATGTCCATGACTCCCGCTCGCTTATCGCTTCCCCCATCCGCTTTGCTTCGGGGA
>DAOUFB010000108.1:0-17845 GCA_034430135.1 Flexilinea sp.
ATGATTTCCTCCGCGTAACGCAGCGCAATAAAGCGGTCATCCGGTGACCAGGCGGTCTGGAGGAGGTTTCTCCCGGGAAGGGCGACCAGATACTGCCGTTTGGTCGTCTCATTCATGATCCAGGCGTCATCGCGTTCATCCACGTAAAAGACGAGATTCCCCGAAAGGCTCCAGTTGCTGTAATCCATCTCCGGATAGTAACGCACGTCGAGCGTCCTCACAATTGGCTCAAATTCCCGTCCCGGATGTCCGTATTTTCGGGTCTCTTCCTCTAAAACCATAGAGGCGTTATTGGTATTGATCCGATAAACCCGTTCACAATCAATCCCGCAGCTCGTCGATACGCGCAATTCATTTTCAGAGACCCAGCCGATCACCGATTTCTGGCTCGAATACTCGTCCGTCGATGCCACGTTTCCCGGAAAAAGATCGGTCGTCAGCTGCAAGCCGGACGCCAGCGAGGCGATATAGACCGTATAGAGTTTATCGGACGGGCGAAAAACGGTAAAAGCAACGCGCGTCCCGTTCGGCGAAAACGCAAAATCGCCGAACACGTTCAAGCTCGATGTAAATTTAACCGTCGGTTCACCGTCAGGATCAATCGGCAGTGTCACGACCGCCGCATCTCCGGAAAACCACGCCCAATAGCGGTTCTCAGGCGTAACATAAGCGAGGAGATCGCCCTCGTCGATCGGATGCTCCGCCCATTGAAACGTTCCGCCATCAATCGCATCTTCAAACGTCGTAATCGACGGGGCACGGTAGACAATACAGCCCTGTTCCTCGATAACGTCATTCCCTTTTTTATCAAGCGTCGGACGGATTGAGGTCGGCGTCACGAGCGCAGTCAACGTCGCCGATTGCGGGTCAATGGGCATCATCTCCTTGATCAAGACGCTGCAGCCGGTTTCCAGCAGGCAAATCATCGCCGCAAGCAGCGCGAACTTAACTTGATTCGTCCGAAAATGCAGCATGGTTTTAACTCTCCTTTTCGGCGCGAACGGGCGGCGCCGCTTCGATAAGCTGATACCCGTAACAGTTAATAATCCGCGTTTGATAATAGACCGTCTCGCGGATAGCATCCTGCCGGTACAAGTGAATATGCCCGTGCAGGTGATACTGCGGATGAAACGTTTTCAGGAACCAGCGGAACGCCTTAAAACCGATATGCGGCGGGTCATCCGCATCCTGGATCTTATACGGCGGCGAATGGGTCGCGAAAATATCGAGATAACGCCCGTGCATGGCATAATTCATCATTAGCCGCGGCACCTGCCGAATGGCCAGCTCCCACATATGCGACTGCGTGTATTGCGCCGGTCCGTTATTGTAGCAGATGCTGCCTTCAAGCCCCATGAACAGGAGTTCATTTTCATAAAATCGGTGGGAGCGATGAAGATTGACACCGACGTCGTCCTGCGCGCTTTGCCCGTGCTTTTTCGAATCAGCGTGATGATTCCCCAAGACATAATACAACGTCGTATTGAGCATGCTGGACACGTAATCCAGGTAATACATCGGCAAATCGCCCAAACTTAAAACGAGATCCACATCCGCATAGCGATCCCGTACCGACGGGGTATAAAGCTGGTCAAGAACGACGTCAGAGATCGCTAATATCTTCGTCATAGTGCGGGCGTCCCGGTTCCGACCGCGACCGCTACAGCGGCGCAGTGCTCTTTGGCATGCGTCAGGCTAATCGACCAGTCGGTTAACCCAAGTTCAGCCGATTTCGCCGCGGCGGCGCGATAAAGCCGAAGAACAGGGGCTCCCGCCGCGTCAGTGTCGATTTCAATATCGCGCCAGCTAACCGGACCGATTCCCGTGCCGAGCGCCTTCGAGACGGCTTCCTTGGCGGCGAAACGCGCGGCGTACCGTTCAGCCCGTCCAGCACAAATCTCACGTTCCCGAGCTGTATAGACACGCTCATAAAACCGCTCACGGATCGATGGGCGAAGCCCTTCGAGGCGGCGGATCTCGATCATGTCAATCCCGCTCCGAACGATCACGATTCCCCCGCTTTCGCCAACGTGCCCGCCGTTGCAATTGCCATATGTTCCAAAGACAGGTATTTCCGGGCGACGGCTTGAATCTCTTCGGCACTAATCTTCGCTAATTTCGCGGTAATATCCCGATAATAATCCAGACCTAACTGATAATGCTCCGCGCTTAAAATCGCCTCCGCCATGCCTCGATTCGATTCGAGCATGAGCGGCATGACGCCTTTTAGATAGGATCTTACGTCGTCCAGTTCCTCATCCGTGACCGGCGTATCGGTAAAACGTTTAACCTCCGCGAGGGTCAAATCGAGCGCCCGTTCGAGATTTTCCGGATTAACGCCCGCTGAAATCGACCAGAGTCCGCCGAGCTTCGTTCCGCGGTTTCCGCTCCCGATTGAATAAGCGAGCCCATGCTGGTCGCGGACGACTGAACCGAGCCGCCCCATCATGCCAAACTGACCCAGAACGCAGTCTCCCAGACGGACAGCTTCATAATCGGGAGAAGTCGTCGTTGGACCGGCGAACCCGATTTGAAAATCGAGTTGGCTCATGCCGACAATTTCGACATGGTCACGAATCGGTTTCTCGGGCGGAACCGCGTCAATCAATTTCCCTTCCCCTTCACCGGGCTCCGCGTTCCATGACCCAAAAACGCGGGCAGCGGTATCGAAAGCCGCTTCCGATTCAAGTCCTCCGCAAATCGACAGGATCACCCCCTGAGGACGGATTGCGGCGCGGTGACGTTCGGCGATGGTCTCTCGATTAAGCGCAGCCAGCGATTCCGGCGTTCCCATCATGTCTTTCGAATAGGGATGCGTTCCATAATACAGTTTCCGCATTAGACGCGCAGCCATAGCGCCCGTATCATGATCGCGATAGCGGAGCGAAGCCAGCGTCTGATCGCGGCGCTGAATAAACTTATGTTCCGGGAAGGTCGGGACGCGAAGCATCTCCATCGCAAGCGTCAAGACCGGCTCAAAATCTTCGACGAGACAGGCAATGCCCATACCATACCCATGCACATGGGACGAAAAAGAGATCGCCGCTCCAATCGTTTCGAGGTAGTCGTTGATCTGATCTGAATCGCGGTATTCCGTTCCCGAAGATAAAAGCGACATCATCAGGCGGTTCACCCCGCCGACCTCATCCGGCTCGTTATAAGTACCGCCGGGAAGATGCGCGATGAGCGAAACCGTCCGGCTCGAATCGTTTTCCCGAGCGAGAACCGTTATTCCGTTATCCATCTCGCGGCGCAGCACGTCGTCGGCGCCGGGAAGTGCATTCCGTTTTTTCGTCGAGTTCATTCCGCCTCCATTTCTTCGCCGCCGCAGTCTGCTTCGAATTCAGAGAAATCGTCCGTTCCGTCAGGAATGTAAACGGCGTTAACCCGTGCGTTCGGGTTCAGCCATTTTTTCCCGCAGGCGATAACGTCTTCCACCGTCACCGCGCCCATCCGTTCCACGTAGGTATCGAACCAGGAAACGTCCGCGAACATTTCAGCGTAGCCCAGCCAAAACGCAACGTTCGTAATACTCTCCGCGCCGTAGATAAACATGGCGCGCGCCTGCTTTTCGGCTTTACGAACATCCTCATCAGATACGCCGCCGTCGCAAACCCGCTTAATTTCCTGATCAACGACCTCCTGAATTTGAGCCGGTGACACGCCCTGATTCAGCACCACGTTAATCGAATACGTATCGGGATCAATCGTCGCAGCCAGATCCGCTGAGACGCCGACCGCCAGTCCGGTTTCAACCAGTGCACGGAAAAGACGGCTCGTCTGGTTCGTAATCGAACCGCCGCCGACCATATTCAAATTAGGCGGTCCCGCTAAAATCGAGGTCAGCACAGCCAGCGCATAAAAATCCGGATCGTTCGCGTTCGGAGCGCGCCAGGCAAATTCAACGAATGTCAGCTGACCCGGACCATGAACCTCCACGCGGCGCTCCTCCGGAATCATTCCCTCCGGTTCAACCGTGCAGATCGGAGTTTCAGCGGGCGGAATCGAACCAAACTTCGCGCGGATTTTTTCGAGCATATCGTCGGCGTCAAAATTTCCAGCCATGGACAGGACAACATTATTCGGAGCATAATAGGCGCGGTAATAACCGTAAAGATCGTCGCGCGTGATAGATTTCAGGTCAGCGATATTCCCAATCGTGTCATTTCGATAAGGGTGAACCTCGAAAGCAGCCTGCCGCAGCGCGGTTTCAAGCCGGAACGAAGGACTGTTTTCGAGACCTTCAAGTTCGGAGAGGACAACCGTCCGTTCGGATTCAACTTCCTCAGGAAGATAGAGCGAGCCAACCATGCGGTCCGCTTCGATATCTAAAACCAGATCAGCTTCGCTTTCCGGAATCGTCTCATAGTATGTCGTCCAGTCGTCGCCCGTCATGGCGTTCCAGACGCCGCCAACCCGGCTAATCGCACGATCCATTTGCCCCGCTTCGTATCGCGCGGTCCCTTTAAATTGCATATGCTCAACCCAATGGGAAATACCCGTTTTCCCGGGTTTCTCGTTCCGCGACCCAACGCGATACCAAACCCATAGGCTGATGATCGGCGCTGAACGAATTTCACGTAATAAGACGGTTAAACCATTTTCCAACGTCGTTCGAATCGTTTTATTTTCCGCCATGCAACTATTCCTCATTTCTACGGGTGCGTTTCGCCTCCGGAAACTTGATGTTCCGTCTTATTATAAGGTAGAAATGCTAAGCTAACTAAATAAAAGTCGCAGGGGACAGGGAAAATTGAGTATGCGTCAAAACGATTCACGAGCCTATATTTTTTTATCGACTTATATATTAATTTGAGCATACAATCTCTCCTGAACAAAAACGGTAAAAAAGACTTGAATTACGGATTCTCTCAAGTTGGTATCTGAACCGGATTTCTAATAATCTACCCAAACTTTATCAGGAAAGGCGATATCCATTTCTCCGCAAGCTGTTCCGTCATTGCGCTCAAATGATGAAGACAATTCCTGAGCCATCACCTTTCATAAAAGGGACGAAAAACGCTAAGGACTTGCAAGTTTAAACCGCTTTAGACTACAATTCAATTGGCGGATGGATTAGCATAAAGAGGAAGATGATGTTAGAACGAATTAGCGAACATATTTGGATCATGCCAAAGGATGATGAGACGGATCGTCCCGTTTTGGGTTACGTTTCAGGCGCTAAAACGAGCCTCCTCATTGATGCAGGCAATTCACCAGATCACATTTCGTTTTTCTATGGCGCGGTCCGCTCGTTAGGCATGCCCGACCCATCGTTCATCGCTCTGACCCATTGGCATTGGGATCACGTTTTCGGGCTCTCCGGCTCACCGGCGAAATCGATCGCGAGCGACCGAACGAACGAACTTCTGGTCCTGATGCACCGCTGGGACTGGACCGATTCCGCGCTCGCGAGCCGGGTCGCTGCAGGTATCGAAGTCCAGGAAACTGCCGACATGATCCGGAAAGCGATGCCCATTCGTCAAAGCTTCAAAATCAAATCAGCAGACATTACGTTCGAAGATCACTGCGGTCTTCGCATCGATGATATCGATTGTAAGATTCAGCATGTCGGGGGACCGCATAGCGACGACTCGACCATCGTTTATATTCCGGAGGAGAGCGTCGTCTTTTTAGGCGATTGCTTTGCTGAAGACCCGTACGCAGGGAACAGCATTCGGCTGCGTGAATTTTCGCCGCTCCTGAGAAAACTGGAAACGATCGACGCGAAAATATTTATCCCATCTCATGGCGAACCGATGGAGCGGAGCGCGTTCCTGAGCGCGATGAATAAAGTCGAAGAGATCGGGAACATCGTCGGGAAACTGACGAACGAGAACCAACTGTCCGCCGCATTGGAAAAGGCGTTCGGACGCGCCGCAACCGAAGACGAACTTGAAACCGGACGTTACTTCTGCGCCGGGAATCGCTTAAAATCAGGCGAAAAGAAACGTTTGATTGACGAAAAGAAAGCGAATATGCATCGTGGTACGGATTCACGGATTGAAGGGATCCTTTCTTAAGGCTTCATGATTTATATCCGAGCCCGTGAATCGCGTCGGAAACTAACGGAAATTATATAAAACCCCTTTAAAATAACGATGGGCGCTTTGGGTACGCTTATCGGACTCAACCCGCATCTCAAACTCGATTTTTTCTTCCGCGGAAGGCAGGGGGGTCAACGAACTGAATATGGAATATAAAGACTATTATAAGATTTTAGGCGTATCGAAAACGGCGAGCGAGGATGAACTAAAAAAGGCGTACCGTGACTTAGCGAAAAAATATCATCCGGACGTCAATAAAAACGACAAAAACGCCGAAGAAAAATTTAAAGAAATTAACGAAGCCTATACCGTTTTGAAAGATAAAGAGCAGCGCGCAAAATACGACCAACTTGGATCGTCCTATGCAGATTGGCAGCGGCAAGGCGGGAACGCTTCGACATACAACTGGTCCAACTGGTCCGATTTCGGGCAAGGTGGAGCTACATACACATCGGGCGATTTCGGGGACTACTCCGATTTCTTCTCTCAGATTTTCGGCGGAGCCTATCGGCGCAGCTCATCCGGAGGACGAGCGTCAGCCGGAATCAACATGGAAGACCTTTTCGGGGGTTTCTCCGGTAGCGCAGCGGCGCAGCGTCCGCGTCAGCGCTCTGCACCGGCGCCGCTCGAAAAAGAAGTGGAAATTACGTTCGACGAAGCGTTTCGCGGAACGGAGCGGATGATTACGCTGAACGATTCGAGTTATTCAGCGAAGATCCCCGCAGGCGCAAAAAATGGGACGAAAATTCGGCTGCGCGGCGTTCTCCCCGACGGCGGCGACCTGATGCTGATCGTGAAGCTGAAACCGGATTCGCGTTTCTCGATGGATGGCGATATGCTCGTAACCGATGTAAAAATTGACCTGTTTACCGCTGTTTTAGGCGGAACGGCGATCGTCGAAGCCCCGGATGAAAAGCTGGCATTGACGATTCCGGCGGGGACGGATCCGGATACGAAGTTCAGGCTCGGCGGAAAAGGAATGCCGAAACTGAATAAAGTCGGTGCTCGCGGCGACTTATTCGCGCGAATCAAGGTAACGATCCCGAAAAACCTCTCGTCGAAACAGCGTGAATTATTTGAACAATTGAGGAAAGCGACGTAAGGTTATGAAAAAGAAAAAATTGCATTTTATTCCGCTTGGCGGATTGGGTGAAGTCGGGCGGAATATGATGCTCTTCGGTTACGACGATCAATATATCATTATTGATTGCGGCGTCATGTTCCCGGATAACTCGATGATCGGAGTTGATTTCATCATCCCAGACATGACGTTTTTGCTTGGAAAAGAAGCGGACATTCTGGGGGTCTTTGTGACCCACGCGCACGAAGACCATATCGGTGCGCTCGTCCATCTTTTCAAGGTCATCGCCAACGTTCCGGTTTACGCAACTCAGCTGACCGCAGGGATGATCGAAACCCGATTGGTTCGCGGCGGCGTCTTTGATAAAACGAAAATCAACGTTACCAACGCCGGCGAAACGGTTCAGGTCGGACCGTTCAAAGTCGACTTTATTCATGTCACCCACTCAATCCCGGACGCAGTTGCGTTCGCAATTCATACACCGGTTGGAACGGTCGTCGTCACCGGCGATTTCAAGTTCGATCTGACCCCGATTGACGGATGGGGCGCGGACATCTCAAAATTAGCGGCTATCGGCGATAAAGGCGTTTTAGCGCTCTTCAGCGACTCAACCAACTCCGAAAAATCCGGCTGGACACCAACCGAGCGGGAAATAACGCCTACATTTGAACGTGTCTTTGAAACCGCGCCGGGACGGATTATTATTTCCTCCTTCTCGTCCCTTCTCTCACGCCTCCAGCAGGTGACGGACATCGCCCGCCGGTACGATCGAAAAATTTGTATCGTCGGGACATCGATGATCGATAACGTCAACCTTGCAAAAAAATTAGGCTACCTTGAAATGCCGAAAGAGTGCGTTGTTTCGCTTGAAGAAGCGCTGACACTTCCGGATCATAAAGTCGTTATCCTCTGTACCGGATCGCAAGGTGAACCGACCGCGATTTTAGGAAGACTGTCGACGGGGAAATATTACGCATTCAGCATCAAGGAAGGCGATACCGTCGTCTTTTCTTCTCACCCTATCCCGGGCAACGAGGAACAGGTTTCAGCCGTGATTAACCGCCTGATCCGCATGGGAGCCAATGTAATTTATGATTCGCTCTGGTCCGTTCATGTCTCGGGACACGCCTGCGCGGATGAGATGAAGATGATGATTAGCTTAATCCGTCCGAAATACCTGGTTCCGGTTCATGGCGAGCTGCGCCAGCTGACCCGCCACAAGGTGTTGGGGATGATGATGGATATTCCGGAAGAAAATATTTTCGTCATTGAAAACGGTCAGACGATCGTCTTCGAGGGCGGGACAGCAAAACTCGGCGCAAAAGTTCCGGCATCGATCGTCCTCGTCGACGGAACGAACGTCGGTGACATGAACGCGGATATCTTATATCAGCGCGAACGCTTAGCCGACAGCGGCGTCGTCGTTGTGACGCTGATCCTGAACCGCGGGAATAATTCCCTGATTCGCGAACCGAAGATTATCCATGAAGGCTTGATGACGGATCGGGAAATGACGAGTTATCAGGAAGAACTCGACGAGCTGATCGCGTCGACGATCGCGAAGAAGAACGGTCAGAGCCAGGAAGCGCTCGAGAAGAACCTCGAGCAGGTGTTGAGAAAGTTCTTTTATACGACGACCGGCAGAACGCCATGGATTATCGTGAACCCGTTCTATCTATAAAAGGTGAAAATTCCATAACCGATTGAATAATTCTTTACGCATGAAGCAAGGATCAAGGAGAAGGAGGGAGGTCGAATGACCTCTCTCCTGTAACCGTTCTTTCACGAATGAACGTTTCCCATCCATATTAACGAACGACGGCGCAGTTGACTTCCTGCGCCGTCGATCCAACTTCTGTAGCTTACGATTAACTCTTGCGGGCGTTCTTCCGCATATCGAAGATAACGGACAAAATAATCACGAGACCTTCAACGATCTGCTGCCAGTACGAGTGAACCCCCATCAGGGTCATCCCGTTCCGCATAACGGACAGAACAAGCGCACCAATGACCGCACCGCCAATCGTTCCAATCCCGCCCGAATGGCTCGTGCCGCCGATCGTCGTCGACGCAATCGCGGTCAATTCATAGCCGACCGCCAGACCCGGCTGAGCCGAGACCATACGCGCGGTGGAGACGATCCCCGCCACGCCGCAAAGCGCGCCCATCAGCGCATAGATCCCCACGAGCGTCCCTTTTACGTTGACGCCGGAAACCTGCGCCGCATGGATATTGCCGCCAATTGCGTACGTCCGTTTTCCGAAACGCATATGCGATAAGAGCGTCCAGGTTATCGCGATCATCGCCAAATAAATCCAGACCGGCATCGGAACGCCTAAGACACGCCCCTGTCCGATAAACTTGAATGCTGGAATGAGCGTACTGACCGGCTTTCCGTCCGTATAGAGATACGTCGCACCGCGGACGATCGTCATCATACCTAAGGTAGCGATAAACGCCGGAATCCCCGTGTACGCGATCAGCGCGCCATTGATGGCGCCAATCAGCAAACCGACCAAAAGCGCGGCAAGGATCGGGACAATGATCGGAAGCGTTTGCAAACCGGGATACATTTTATTCGCCGCGGTCGCTGCCTGACCCAACGACGCCGCAATGACCGCGGTAAACGCCAACGTTGAACCGACGGAAAGATCGATCCCTTTCGAGATGATGACGAGCGTCATCCCCAGCGATAAAATACCGTAAATCGACGCCTGAGTCAAAATATTCAACAAGTTCGAGGCGGTTCGGAAGTTCGGCTTGATAATCGAAAGGAAGACAATCATCGCGAGCAGGACAATCGTAATTCCATACTTATTAATGATATTTTTATAATTCAATGATTTCGAGTTCATAGATGATTCACCCCTGAATTATTTCAAAATTTTCCTTTGCTTACGCGGCTTCAAGGTTCTGATCCGCCGTACCCGTCGCGTAGCGCAGGATCGTATCCTGCGTTAAGTCTGGCGTATTATCCAGAATCCCAGTAACTTTTCCTTCATGCATCACCAGGATTCGATCGCTCATGCCCATAATTTCGGGCATCTCCGACGAAACCATCAGGATACATTTCCCTTCATTCGCAAGCAGCGTCATCAGCCTGTAAATTTCCGCCTTCGCGCCAATATCAATCCCGCGCGTCGGCTCATCCAGGAAAAGGATCTCCGGTTGGGTCATCAGCCAGCGTGCCAAAAGAACTTTCTGCTGATTTCCGCCGCTCAGGTTTTCGATCTTCGCGTTCAGTGACGGCGTCTTAATCGCCATCTTTTCAACGTATTCGTTGCACCCCTCGTCGACCTGACGCTGATTGATTAAACCAAGCCGATTCAGGAAATCATCGTAACTGGCAATCGCGACGTTGACATGAATCGGGAGCGGTCCATAAATCCCATTCGTCCGCCGGTCTTCGGTCAGAAATGCCATGCGGTGCGAAATGGCGTCCATCGGTTGTTTGATGTCAACCAACTCGCCATGAATATAGATCTCACCGGCAATTTTCGGACGGACACCGAAAATCGTTTCAACGACCTCCGTCCGCCCGGCGCCGACGAGCCCCGCAACGCCTAATATTTCGCCTTTACGAAGCTTGAACGAGACATTTTTGAAATACTTTTCATGACTCAAACCCTTAACTTCCAAAATCGGTTCGCCAATTTCGGTTTTAATCTTCGGGTAAAGGTCAGAAAGTTCGCGCCCGATCATCATTGTGATCATATCGTCCATCGTCAAGTCACGAATATAGCGCGTTCCGATATAGGTCCCGTCGCGGAAGACGGTCGCACGATCCGCGATTTCCATGATTTCGTTCAAACGATGGGAAATATAGATGACCGCGGTACCCTCATCACGAAGCCGGTTGATAATCTTGAAGAGCTGGCGCTGCTCATGCTCCGTTAGCGCCGACGACGGCTCATCCATGATAATCAGTTTCGCGTCGTATGAGATCGCCTTGGCGATTTCAACCATCTGCATCTTGGCTACGGTCAGATCCGCCATGAGCGTCGTCGGATCAATATCAAAGTCGATCCGATGCAGAACCTCGCGGCTCATATCCGCCATTTTTTTATGGTCAACGAGCCCAAACCGATTAACCGGTTCGCGTCCAAGCCAGATATTCTCCATGATCGGACGATGAAGAACGGGAGAAAGCTCCTGATGGATCATCGAGATACCGCGGTGAAGCGCCTGCGCTGTCGTTTGATGGTCGATGCGCTCTCCATCGAAAAGAATCTCGCCTTCATCGCACTGGTAAATTCCCAAAAGACATTTCATCAGCGTCGATTTTCCGGCTCCGTTTTCTCCTAAAAGCGCATGAACCTCGCCTCGTTCGACTTCCAATGAAACGCCTTTAAGCGCGCGAACGCCCGGGAAGCTTTTCACGATATTCTTCATGCTCAACAAAGGTGTTTCACTCATTCATGACCCCCCTTTCTTTGGAACAACCTTAATAAAAACCTTACCAAAATAACATGGGACGACCTAAACGGATTGGCCGCCCCATTGAATCACAGATTTGAACTTCCGGCCGTCAACTAATCAAAATCTTCGATGTTATCCTTCGTCGCTAAAACGAACGGAACCTTCGTATACGCATCCGGTTTTCCGCCCTTCAGCGCGGCTAACGCGACGGTCATCGCACCTTCGCCCTGACCCTTACCGTCCTGCATGACCGAGGCATCCAGACGTCCATCAATAATCGCCTGCTTCGCATCCGGAATCAGGTCAACGCCCATGATAACAATGTCGTCACGTCCGGCGGCTTCCTTCGCCTCAACGGCACCAAGCGCCATTTCATCGTTGTTGGCAAGAATGAGTTTCAGCTTATCGCCGTAAGCGGTCAGCCAGTTCTCCGTAATCGTCATACCCTGATCGCGCTGCCAATCGCCGTTCTGTTCCGCGAGAAGTTCGTAGTTTTTGAAATCTTCGAGCGCATCTTTATTACCCTTCGTCCGAGCGACAGCGCCCTGATTCGAGAGCATTCCGACAAGAATCGCGTAACCCACCGGATCTTTCTCGCCGAGGAGTTCAACCGCATATTCCGCCTGGAATTTACCCGCGTCCGGTTCTTCCGAACCGACGAAGTAAACGTTTTCCGGATAGTCTTCCGGGTCAACGCCGTCAAACGGATTGCGGTTAACAAAGATGAGCGGAATCTTCGCCGCAGCAGCGGCTTCAATGATCGGTTCAACAGCGGATGTATCAATCGGGACCACGATCAGCGCGTCAACGCCTTCCGCGATAAACGCGTTAATTTGATCCTGCTGTTTCAGGATATCCTCACCGCCGTCCGCATAAACATACTCAACGCCTTCTTTTTCAGCGAACGCACGGGCGTAACCTTCGATAACTGTCTGGAACGTATCGTTGAAATTGTTGCAGGCATAACCAATCTTGAACGTCTCCTGAGCGAGGGCAGAGCTCGACAGCATAACAACAAGCAACAGGGACATAACCACGACTAAAAATTTCTTACTCATACATTTGTTCTCCTTGGTTAGTTTCAGTCTATTCAAGACCTACTAAAATTATAATGACGGGTATCCAAAAATTTCGCAATTCTTGTCACTGGATTGTCATTTTCTTGCCGTCTTTTGTCATATGTAAACGATTACAAGGCGTAGGTTGCGCCTTTTTGAGATTCGGGTACGATTGAAAAAAGCGTCAGTTACGGCGTTCTTTATTGGATGGTTTTTTGATGATTATTTTATAGAAAGAGCGAGGAGACCATGGAAAAAGTTCGGTTTGCAATAGCCGGGTTGGGACGTTTAGGAAAGATTCACGCGGATCAGCTTCAAAATCAGATTCCCGGCGCGGAGATTACCGCGGCATGTTCGATTGACGATCGCGAATTAGACTACGCGCGAAATGTCCTCGGCGTTAAAAAGACCTTCCTAAACTATGATGAGATGATCGACGACGGGGACTTTGACGCAGTTGCGATCGTGACCAGTTCCGCGGCGCACTGCGGTCAGCTGACCCGGGCGCTCGAGGCTGGGAAACATGTCTTCTGTGAAAAGCCGCTGGGAGTGACGATCGAAGAATGTCTCGCGGCGGAAAAAGTCGTCAACGCTCATCCGGAACTCATCTTCCAGCTGGGCTTTATGCGCCGGTTCGATCCGTCGTATCGGTATGCAATGGAAAAAATTCGCGCGGGCATGATCGGCGAACCCTATTTCGTCAAAGCGGTCGGGCTGGATCCGTTGAAGCTGCTGCCTGGAGCGATGAACTTTTTAGCAACGAGCGGCGGCATCTTCGTCGATATGGCGATTCATGACATTGATCTGATTCGCTGGTTCTTAGGCGCTGAACCGGAAACCGTTTTCGCGGTGGGGACGACGTTCGGTTTTCCGGAAATCGCGAAAATCGGCGATGTCGAAGCCGGTTGTGCGCTGTACCGCTTTGAAAACGGTGCGATGGCGACGATTCATACCAGCCGAACCGCGCCCCATGGCTATCATATCGAGACCGAGATCGTCGGGACGAAAGGCGTAATCCGCATCGGGCAAGTTCCTGCGAAAAACGGTGCAGTCCTCTACACCGAAAACGGCGTCGGAGTTGATTGCGTCGAGGCTTTCCCAGAACGGTTCGAAACTGCGTTTTTAGAAGAGAAGAAAGCTTTCGTCGAATCCGTCCGAAGCGGGGTCGCACCGGAAATTAAGGTTTCCGACGGTGTACGCAGCGCACAAATCGCCATCGCAACGACCCGCGCGCTTCAAAGCGGCGAACTGGTTAACATCAAGTTTGCTTAACCCGGACAAGTTCCCTGCCGCAAGACGCAGCCAAAGGCACAGAACGAACATATAAAATAGGGATAAGGATGAAGGTGCCAATCGCCGAAAATCCTTATCCCTGAAACTTTTAATGATCAAATATACTGGCGAAAGGCATCTCCATGGTGCGGATTATCCGTCAGATAACTTTCCACGAAATTCCCTCCCGTTTCCGCTATCTTTTTGAATTCGTTTATAATCATTCCAATATATCGTCTATCCGACGGTAGGAAAGGTATCTCTCTTGCGCGCTTGAAGTTTGCGCGCTCCCGAAATGGACCCTGATAGTCATCTAACTCTTATTGTTTCTTCCAACCTTCTTTTCGCGCTTCTTTGGATTTTCCTGATCCTCCTCACGTTTGACTTACTTCTGACATTTATCCGCTCGGTCGTAACGAATGCGAGTTTTGCCGATGAACCAGTCGATAAGTCGAAACCAGATCGAAAAGCACAAGTTTCCTTCTTTAACGCGACCTCAAACCATCAAGCACTCCTCGAATTTGCCCAAACCTGGTCGCATACGGTGACCGCGATGATAACGCTCATCGTCATCCTCGCCGCCCTTTCAAACGTCATTACCGCCGGCTGGGTACTGATAAGCTTCCTCATCATCCCGCTGCTCATCCTGATCATTTCAGGGATCATCGCGGCGCTCGGCGCCCGGGCAGCGAATTCGTTAGCGCCAACGCTGCTCCCAGCCGCAAGGTTCATCGTCGCCACCGTCCGTCC
Source organism: Flexilinea sp. (assembly GCA_034430135.1). Classification (GTDB taxonomy): domain Bacteria; phylum Chloroflexota; class Anaerolineae; order Anaerolineales; family Anaerolineaceae; genus Flexilinea. The sequence goes on from DAOUFB010000108.1 coordinate 14,628, forward strand.
ATTTTACGACTTTATCGATTCATTCCGTCCGCGCGTGAAAAATGCGTCGGTTCCATTCGATCAAATTGAATCCAACTTGATCGAATGGGTCGAGAAAGCGCCGTCGCCGAATAAGCTGAAAGAAGAGGAACGGAAAATGGTTCGATCGATTCTTCATTTCAGCGACACGCTGATCCGCGAAATTATGATTCCGCGCGTCGATTTGACCGCGATCGAACTGAACACGGAACTCACGGACGCTGCTCGGACGATTCTCGCCTCAGGTCATTCGCGCCTGCCGGTCTATGACGACGAAATCGATAACATCGTGGGGATTCTTTACGCCAAGGACTTAATCAAATACTACACGGAGACGCATAACGAGCCTTTTTCGCTTCAATCAATGATACGTCAGCCGGTTTACGTCCCCGAATCGAAAAAGGCGGGCGACCTGCTCGCCGAAATGCAAATGGACGGGATTCACATGGTGATCGTCGTCGACGAATACGGCGGAACGGCGGGAATCGTGTCCATGGAGGACATTGTTGAGGAAATCGTCGGCGAAATCCGCGATGAATATGACGACGCAGAAGAAATCCCAATCGAGGAAATCGGTCCGGATAAGGTCAGTTTTCTCGGGCGCGTCAGTATTGAAGACGTCAATGACCAGCTCCATACGCATCTCACTCGCGATTCAGGCGATACAATTGCCGGTCTGATGTACACCCTGATCGGGAAAGTCCCCGACGGGGACGAAACAATCACCATCGAAGGCTGGGTCTTTTCGATTGGCGAACTGGTTGGAAAACGTATCTGCCGCGTTCTGGCGACTCGTAAACGGGAAGAAAACGAGCCGGCGGACGACGGAAGCAGCGAAGAAAACAACACAGAAAAGGAGACAGAAGATGACGAATAAGTCAGAACTGATTCAGCTCGCGCTCGAAGCGCGGAAGAAGACGTATAGCCCATACTCAAATTATGCCGTTGGCGCGGCGCTCCTGACGCGGAGCGGAAAAATTTACACGGGCGCAAATATTGAAAACGCTGCCTATGGCTTGACGGTTTGCGCCGAGCGGACGGCAATTTTCAAAGCGGTACTCGACGGAGAACGGGCGTTTGAACGGATTATCGTCGCCACTCGCGACGGCGGTTCGCCTTGCGGTTCCTGCCGTCAGGTTATGGCGGAGTTCGACCTGGACATGATCATTACCATGGTCGACGAGAACGGCGAAATCACGGCGGAAGGAACTGTCCGTGAATTTCTCCCCTACTCGTTCACGCCTCGGAATCTCGACCAGAACGCCTGACCCAGAGTTCCAATCTAAACAACGATGCAGCGCAGCGAAAGATCCATCCGCGTTCAGGCGCTGATCCTGACCCATACAAACTATGGTGAATGCGACCGATTCGTCCGCATGCTGACGCCGGATCACGGAAAAATATCCGCGTTGGCGCGCGGCGTCCGGAAGATGAATTCACGGAAATCGGGACACCTCGAACCGTTTACCCTTATCTCCGCGCAGCTCATTCAGGGTCGTTCGGACATCTGGACGGTAAGTCAGGTCGCGACCATAGAAACGTTTGCGCACCTCAGTGAGTCCCTTGAACGCACCGTCCTTGCCTCGTATGCGGCGGAGTTAGCGGATCGCTTTTCCGACGAGGAAACCGAGACCCGCGATCTCTTCAACCTGACCGTTCATACCATGCGCCGTCTCAACAGCAGCGCCGATCCCTATCCGGCGATCCGCCTCTTCGACTTCACGCTCCTGAATTTAGCCGGGTTTCGCCCAAGACTGCGCGATTGCGTCGGCTGCGGACGCGAGATTCAGCCCGAAGCGCAATATTTTTCCGCGCTCATGGGCGGCGTCCTCTGTCCCAGCTGCGGGCATTTGGATCAGCAAGCTCTGCCGATTACGATGCGGACGCTGAAATTCTTCCGCTATTATCAGGCGCATTCGTATCAGGATCAGGATCTGATCATCTGGCCGGAGGAACTTCGCCCTGAAGCTGACCGAATCCTGAATCACTATTACACCTACGTCTTAGAACGCAAGATTAACAGCAGTGAGTTTTTAAGGAAAGTCCAATAAAGAAGAGGGTGTCTCAAAAGGCTTTTTGCGTGGGAAAGATACGTGAATATTTTTATCGTACCGAGCTGTCCATGACTTCGCGCCATCCCGCATGCCGGTTTTTGCGGACGCCCGTTTTTCCCAAATTCCAGCTTCGCCTCAGTCTCTTTTCCCGTTCATTTTCATTTCATTATCGATCCGCTTATTCTTTTTCAAAAGTTTCTCATTTTTAGCGAAAAACAGGGGACTGATGGCTTGGAAGAGGGGGATTTCGTTCGCGAACGAAATCCCCCTCTTCCGAAAAAACTTACCCATAGTCAATTTGCTGCGCCCCCTGAGTCCGCAGGGCGAAATGGAGGTATGCAGCGAATTGACCCACGAGCGGAAGTCATCGAGATGTCCATGACTCCCCTTCGCTTATCGCTTTGGGGAGCCCGTCCATCTCGATTTATTAACAGCTTTTTTGAGGGGCTTCTCCCGCTCCGCTGCGCTTCGGGGACAGGTCGCTTCGGGGTCAGGCCGTTTCGCGGGACGGATTCGGGAGATTCAAGATTCCAGATTCGCCGCAGTCTCTATTTTTTATCAATTTAGTAGATTGATCCGTATAGCGGGGTTTATCCCGCGTCCAGATCGTTATTTTCCCAAATTTAACCGCAAAGCGGGGCGGACAGAACCACCATCACTGAGGACATCGGTGCCAGTACTGGTGACGCCATCATCGGAATCGACTCCCGCGGCGCCATACTGATAGAGGCCGGGAGACCGAAGCCACCACCAGCCGTTGCCGTTGTACGTCCATGCTCCGTTCGCCATCGCATACTTCGTCGGTTTTATTTTCCAATCTTCGCTGTCCTTGAAATACAGCCTCGCTTCCGTGATACTCAGCAGGAAGACATCATCTTCCGTGTCGTTTCCGCCTATCGTGCCCCAACTTGGATTATCCGCATTCACGATGTGAGTCCGTTTGATCTTCGCCCGTTCCGCCTCGTTGAACGCCGCGTTATAAAACTCGTTGTTCAGCCATGCCCGCAGCGTGCAGTCTTCCCATGTAATCGCTCCGCCGGGTTCATGATACGGTTTCGCGTCCAGTCCCATAACGCTCACGACCAGCGCCGTATCTCCCTCGATCGCCAGAATACGCCACTCAATTTCTTCCGCCCCATTGCTCAG
>DAOUFB010000109.1:0-15136 GCA_034430135.1 Flexilinea sp.
CCTCAAAAAAATTGTTAATAAATCGAGATAGACGGACTCCCCGAAGCGATAAGCGAGCGGGAGTCATGGACATCTCGATACTATAAAAATATTCACGTCTCTTTCCCGCGCAAAAAGCGTTTTGGGACAGCCTCATCTGCCCCTATATGAGGTTGGCGCTGGCTGCGTTTGTAAGCGCATTGAAGAATTTGCCAACGATTCCATTCCCTAGTTATTTAGGATTCTGAACTTTATCTCCAACAATCCAAAAATCACACATGTCATCACCTTTAGCTAATGTTTTATCCCTAAATAATATTGCTTTCCTGGTTTTAATCGTAAGATGATCCAATTCACAAAATATAGGAGCTATTTCTTCTAAGTTATTATCTTTAAAGAATTTAGCGATTGGGCATTTAGTAAAATAATAATAAAAACCATCCTTATGACTGTCATCGAAATTAAATTTCCAGGTTTCCGGATACTCTTTACGATGAAGCTCTGCCCAATCAGAATTCTTATGCATAAGCTCTTTAAATTTTTTTAAGTCTTTTGGATTATTATAATCTTTCTTGCCCATTAATATTAACAATGCGGGATCTGATAAAGTAATTCTCATTATTTCTTTCAAATCTTCAGAAGTTATTTTACCTTCGCTTCCCTGCATAAAAGAAAAAAATAATAGACAAAAATATAGATTAGAAGCCATAGGATTTTTGGTACCAATATCATCAGCTTTATTTAATAATGCTCTATATTCAACTTTAGCATTTCTAACAATCATTTTAACATCTTCATTGCTATATTTTGTTTTTAATGCTCTTTTTATAAAAGGATTCATCACAAACCAATATATTGGTTTATACTTCAACATTTCCACCTCTAATATAATGCTAAATTAATTTATAAGATTTCGTACGCAAAAAACGCCGATGTGCGATAGAGAAGGAAAAGAATGTGGGACCCTCGGGCAGGTTCTCTTCCTTCCACTCAGACAATCTCCTTGCCTTTCCCGCATATTTTTCAACAGTTTTGCGTAAATAAGTTTCAGCCATATTCCGAACCGCGGCCGCTGAAATCTTTAATTCGAATATTTTTTTTCATGATTCGCGATACTTTTCGAATCGACACGCACAGCAAGTACCATTATCTGCGATTGCCAGTTTCAGCGCGCTTGGATAAAATCCTCCTTCTCGAACCTGCGGAATTGAAAATGTCAATTCTCCATTTCTGGTTTTGAAGGTCTTCGGCTTATAGCCATTTGCATGCCCGATGCGTCTTTCCGTTCACTCATATTGTTTTGCTCCAAAGTATTCTTCCCGCTGAGCCTTCATTGCTGTATTGACAAGGCTTTCAATCATCTTCGGGACAGAATCAGATCCATTCTGGTTAATTTCCCCCCTTGTGGGTCATTGGTTCCTCCTTTTTGTTTACTCACTTAATGGTAACCTTGATCCACATTTTTATTTCGCTCTCAATTTTACAGAAACAACTTTACACTACTCTCCTCCTTGATTATATTCTAATAAGCCTTGTTAGCGTTTTTAACGCATTTTTTTCAAGTATTTACATTCCCATTGCGTATGTGCTAAGCTATTTTTGTCCATGGATATAGCCTCCTTGTTTTTTCTTTGATTGGCAAATTCACAGTTGGAATGTCGCTTGGAGGCTTTTTTTTCTGGCAGCTAAAGCTTTCTTTCATTCGACCTGCATTCCAGGTGGTTTTTTGATTTCAAACGTCTTCGCGGCTTGAAATCGCACGAAAGTACTACAATAAAAAAACTGCCAATTTATTGGCAGTTTTTTAGTGGACCTAGTGAGATTCGAACTCACGACCTTCTCAATGCCATTGAGACGCGCTTCCAACTGCGCTATAGGCCCATTGATAAGAAAGGAGGAGGTGGACCTGGCGAGATTCGAACTCGCGACCTCTTCAGTGCGATTGAAGCGCGCTCCCAACTGCGCTACAGGCCCGTACTCAATTTCTTTAACGCTCAGTATTTTACAACAGAGTACAGAAATCTGTCAAGGTGGGGCAAAAATATAGTACTTCAAACAGAGAGATCATGAATTTGCGACTCAAATTATGGCTCGAAACCAAGGACCGGCAAGGTGCCAAAGCATGCTTTCCTTGGGGTAGCACTTGCGCGCGCCCGTTTTTGATTTTGGACGTCTCGGACTTATAAGAGTTTTATTAGAAACGTCATACCCCGCTTGACATTCACCCTTCAAACCTTTATTATAGTGAACGTTGGTTAGCACTCTGACTTTTAAGTGCTAAAAGCCTAAAAAAAGAACCGTAATCGTTAGATGGAGGATTGGAATGAACTTAAGACCGTTAGGAAATCGTATCGTCGTTGAACCGATTGAAGAGCAGGACATTACCGCGGGCGGGATCGTTTTACCCGAAACCGCGAAAGAAAAGCCGCAGAAAGCGACCGTTTTAGCGGTTGGCGCTGGCGAACGCAACGAAAAGGGCGAACGTGTTGCGCTGGATGTTAACGTTAATGATGTTGTGCTTTTCGCGAAATATTCCGGTACGGAAGTCAAGATTGATGGAAAAAAGTATTTAATTTTGCGCGAATCCGACGTTCTCGCGATCGTCGCGTAATCAGTAAAAAAATCATATAAACGGTATTCAAATAAAGGAAATATTAAACAATGGCTAAGCAATTATTATTCGGTGAAGAAGCTCGAAAGAAACTCAAGGTTGGTATTGACGCAGTTGCGAACGCTGTTTCGACGACGTTAGGTCCGAAAGGCCGCAATGTTGCGATTGACCAGAAGTTCGGTTCTCCGACGATTACGCATGATGGTGTTACGGTTGCGAAGGAAGTTGAACTTCCGGATCCGTTCGAAAATATGGGCGCGCAGCTGCTTAAGGAAGCTTCGGCGAAAACGAATGACATCGCTGGCGACGGAACGACGACGTCGACCGTACTGGCTCACGCGATTGTCAGCGAAGGTTTGAAGACGCTTGCTGCCGGTGCGAACCCGATGCTCTTAAAGCGCGGAATCGAAATGGCGTCCAAGGTTGTTGCGGATGATATTCGTGCGCAGGCGATCGAAGTTACGACGAAGACCGATATTGCGAACGTCGCGACGATTTCGGCTCAGGACGAACATATTGGCTCGCTCATCGCGGACGTTATGGATAAGGTCGGAAAAGACGGCGTCATCACGGTTGAAGAATCCAAGGGTCTTGAATTTGAAACCGAATACGTCGAAGGTATGAAGTTCGATCGCGGTTATATCAGCTCCTATTTCATGACGGATACGGACAAGATGGAATCGATCATCAGCGATCCGTACATCCTCATTTATGACAAGAAGATTTCGGCTGCTCAGGATCTCGTTCCTGTCCTCGAAAAACTCGTTCAGACCGGCAAGCGTGATGTCGTGATCATCGCGGAAGACATCGACGGCGAAGCTCTTGCGACGCTCGTCCTGAACAAGCTGCGCGGCATGCTTAACGTTTTAGCTATCAAGGCGCCGGGCTTCGGCGATCGCCGCAAAGCTATGCTCCAGGATATCGCCATCCTAACGGGTGCGCAGGTTATCAGCGAAGAAACCGGCCGCAAGCTCGATTCTGTTCAGCTTTCGGACCTGGGCCGATGTGAAAAAGTTATTTCGGACAAGGACAATACGACGATTGTCGGCGGTCGTGGCGATGCAGGCGAAATTAAGGCTCGTGTTGACCAGATCCGCGCTGAAATCGACAAGACGACGAGCGACTATGACCGCGAAAAGCTTCAGGAACGGTTAGCGAAACTCTCTGGCGGCGTTGCGATCATTCGTGTCGGCGCGGCGACGGAAGTTGAACTCAAGGAAAAGAAACACCGTGTTGAAGACGCGCTGTCAGCGACGCGTGCCGCGGTTGAAGAAGGTATCGTCCCGGGCGGCGGTGTTGCGCTGGTCAACGCCATGAGCAAGGTTGACGGTCTCAAGGACAAGAATGATGATGTCCAGACGGGTATCAATATTGTCCGCAAGGCGCTGGATTGCCCGATGCGCAAGATCGCTGAAAACGCGGGTCGCGACGGCGCGGTCGTTGTCAACAACATTCGTGCGCAGCAGAAGACGCGCAAGTCGAAGACGGTCGGCTACGACGTCCTCAAGGACAGCTATGTTGACATGGTCGAAGGCGGAATCATTGACCCGGCGAAGGTCACCCGCGGCGCGCTTGAAAACGCCGCTTCGATCGCCGCGATGATCCTGACGACGGAAGCGCTCGTCACGGATATTCCGGAACCGGCGAAACCGGCTGCTCCGCAGATGCCTGAATACTAAAAAAAGTATAGTGTGAATTGGAACCCCATCGCTTTCGGGCGGTGGGGTTTTTCTGATTTATTCATCACGCGTTCCTGACCGGAAAAAATATCGATCGTAACTGCATGATACAATTCACGTATGTTTCCCGGCGAAAACCGTCGGAAAACGGATATTTAAGCAGGTTAGGAAACAGATTTGCATGAAAATAGCCGTAATCGCAGGAGGTAACTCCGCGGAACGGGACGTCTCATGGGCGTCCGGCAGCAAGATTAGCAATGCTTTAGCCGACTCGGGGTTTGAGGTCGCTTTGATCGACCCCTGGCTTGGCGTTCATTTTGAGAATGGTCAAACCGCGCGTGATCTCTTCCGTGCCCGCCCGGCTTACCGTGATTTTAATTATCAGGTCCCCGCGACAGTTCCGGATTTGCGTGCGCTCGAAGAAAAGCGCGGGAAAGGGGCGCTTGGCTATTTCGGCGCGAACGTTTTGGACGTATGCCGAGCGGCGGACGTTGTCTTTATTGCGATGCATGGCGCGGCTGGAGAAAACGGGCAAATTCAGGCATCATTCGATCTTCTCGGGATTCGCTACACAGGCTCGAATTTCGCGGCGTGCGTTATCGCGATGGATAAGCATTTGACGAAGATGCAGATTCAGGGCGCAGGTCAGCTGACTCCGGAATGGATTTATACGCGCAACGAGAATGAGGTCGACTTCAAGCGTGTTGCGGAGAAGATTGGCTATCCATGCGTAGTGAAACCGCCGCGCGGAGGCTCGAGCGTTGGAATTAGCTTCCCAAAAAACGAAACTGAATTGCGGGATTCTTTGCGCTTCGCGACGGAAGCTGACCGCACCGGCTCAGACGGCGATGTCCTTATTGAGAAGCGTATTGAAGGACGTGAATTTTCGGTCGGAATTCTGGACGGGAAAGCGCTTCCGCCTATCGAGATTATTCCCAAAACGGGTTGGTTCGATTATGCGTCGAAATACCAAAGCGATTTGACGAACGAGGTTTGTCCGGCGGATATTACGTCCGAGTTGGACATGAAGCTGCGCGCTGCCGCGCTCGAAACCCACCGGGCGTTGCGGCTTGGGTATTATGCACGGATCGACTTCCGTGTCGACGCGGAAGAAACTTGTTATATTCTTGAGGCGAATACACTTCCGGGTATGACGCCGGGCAGTTTGCTGCCAAAGGAAGCCTCGGCGGATGGCGTAAGTTATACCGAACTCTGCCGACGTATTGCGCTGGATGCGATTGAACGGTCTGGAGCAAATTAGAGGGATTGCATGATTGATTTTGACAATCGCCCTTGGGGGCGTTGGGAAGAATATTTATTTGAGCCGATGTACCGCGTTAAACGGATTCTCGTTTTCCCGGGAAAGCGTTTATCGCTCCAGTATCATGAGCTGCGTTCCGAAGTCTGGGTCATCGTCCAAGGGAAAGCGATGGTCACTGTCGGCGAAAAGACGTTTGAAGCGGGGACGGGGGATGTCGTCCGAATTGAGAAGGGTCAGCTGCATCGAATCGAAAATCATACGAACGAAACGATGGTTTTTATCGAGACGCAGGTTGGCGTTTGTCCCGAGGAAGATATTGTCCGCGTCGAGGACGATTTCGGTCGGGCGTAAGGGCGTTTCAATTCGGTTGAGATGAGATTCGAGATTTTTACCCTTCTCCCGGAGGTTTTCCCGGCGTATCTGTCGGCGAGTATTTTAGCGAAAGCAATTGAAAACGAGCTGATTTCGGTCGGCGTTCATAATATTCGGGACTGGGCGACGGATAAGCACCATATTACGGATGAACCTCCGTTCGGCGGCGGCGGCGGTATGGTCATGAAAGCGGAGCCGGTTTTTTCGGCGGTTGAGTCCATTTTGGGAACCACGCCGGATTGTCCCGTGATCCTGCTGACGCCGCAGGGACGGGTGTTTAATCAGCAGATCGCGCAGGAATTAGCTCGGTTGCCGCGAATTGCGATGATTTGCGGCAGGTATGAAGGGTTCGACGAACGAATTCGAATGCACCTGGCGACCGACGAACTCTCTGTTGGCGATTTCGTTTTGACGGGCGGCGAGCTGCCTGCTTTGGCGGTTCTCGACGCCGTCAGCCGAAACCTGTCCGGCGTGTTGGGGGATCCAACTGGCGCTTATGACGACAGCCATTCCCAAGCGTTGTTGGAATACCCTCACTATACGCGGCCGGCGGTTTTCCGCGGATGGGAAGTTCCGGAAATCCTGCTGAGTGGAAACCATGCAAAAATTGCGCAATGGCGGAGGCAGGAGTCCTTGCGGCGGACATACGTCCGACGTCCGGACTTATTAGCACGAGCCGAACTATCGAAAACGGATTATAAATTTTTGGCGGATATGGCTGCGGAGGGCGCGGCGAATGCCGAAGATAAAGCGGCGAATGAAGTCGACGAAAGCCGGTAGATTTACCGGTTTTTTTTATGAATAAAAGTTAAGCCGATGCGCAGGACAAGAAACAAAATGACATGTAAAGCTTAAATTAGAATATGGAAAAAATTGAAAATTTGTATTTATAATCAGGAGATGGTGTATTTTATTATAAAAGGAGCGCTAAAAATGAAAAAAGCATTGATTTTTGTGTTGTTGGTTTTGTGCCTGTCGGTTGGCGTTGGTTCGGTCGTTGCTGCTGATAAATTAGTGGTTGGAATCTGGGATACGAACCAGCAAAAAGGGCTTCAGGAAATATTGAACGATTGGACAAAGGAATCAGGAATCCCCGCCGAGATTCAGGTCACGACGTGGGATGAATATTGGACCGTTCTCGAGGCCGGTGCAACGGGCGGGACGCTCCCGGATGTTTTCTGGATGCATTCGAACGTTTCCCAGCTGTACATGGAAAACGGCATTCTCCTCGACCTGACCGATCGGGTTGCAGCCAGCGATAAAATTGATCTGGCGAACTACTATGATGATATTATCGACTTATACACGTCTGAAGACCGCTTGTACGCAATTCCGAAGGATATCGATACAATTGCGCTCTGGTACAACAAAACTTTATTCGATGAAGCTGGCGTTGCGTATCCGGACGAAACCTGGACCTGGGAAACGCTTGCGGAAACTGCGAAAAAGTTAACGAAAGAAGACAAGTCTGTCTATGGATATGGGATTAATACGTCCAACAACCAGGACAGTTACTTCAACATCATTTACGCATATGGCGGCGCGGTCATCAGCGAAGATCATAAGACGTCGATGATGGACGATCCGAAGACGATCGAAGGCATGGAAGTTATTGAACGAATGCTCCGTGACGGATCAATCCCGGACCTTCAGATGCTTTCCGAAAACGGGACGGAAGTCCTTTTCAACTCAGGCAAGGTTGCGATGGTGACGCAGGGTTCCTGGATGGTTCCAGCTTTCCGAAATAACGAATATGCCGTTGCGAACGCTGATATTGCCGTTCTTCCTTCCGGTCCGGATTCCCGCGTGTCGATTTACAACGGTCTGGGTTGGGCTGCGGACGCGAACGGGAAAAACATTGACGCGGCGTGGAGCTTGATTGAGTATCTCGGAACGAAGGAAGCTCAGGAGAAGCAAGCGTCATTGGGCGTTACGATGTCAGCTTATAAGGGCACGTCCGAAGCATGGGGCAGCTCGTCCTCGGAGTTCAATCTTGAGGCTTACCTTGATATGCTCGACGCGAACCTCGTCATTCGTCCGTATTCTCATAACACGACGGTTTGGGAAGGCATGATCCGTGATCGCCTCGGACCGGTTTGGCTCGGTGACCAGACAATGGCGGACGCGTTGAAGGGTATCGCAGAGACGATGAATTCAATGTTGGCTGAAGAATAATATGTGAAGTTCGGCGCCGGATCCAATCTGGTAGAAGACGATAGGACTTAAAGCCGGAAAGGCTGACGCCTCCAGGCGTCAGCCTTTTTGAATCATCGAAAAGGAGAACTGGTGATGAAAGTCAGGAAATTTACCCGACAAGAGCGCGAACAATTTTTTTGGGGTTGGCTGTTTATCCTGCCGACGATGATCGGATTAATCGTTTTGAACATTATCCCAATCTTTCAAACGATTTACCAAAGTTTTTTTAAGACCGGTGCATTCGGAAAAGGGAATATTTTTATTGGTTTCGCGAATTATGAACGAATGCTGAAAGATAAAGACATATGGCAGGCGCTGGTCAATACCTTGAAATATGCTGGAACCGAAGTCGTTTTTTCGGTTGCGATTTCCCTCGTGTTAGCTGTATTTCTGAATAAGAAGATTAAATTCCGGGCGGTTTATCGGACGATTTTCTTCCTCCCAATGGTTGCGGCACCGGCGGCGATCGCGATGGTCTGGCGCTGGTTATATAACTCACAATTTGGATTGATCAATAATGTATTTAAGACGAGGATTGATTGGATATCGGATCCGAAAATCGCGATTTTCTCGATCGCTGTGATCGGGATCTGGTCGATTTTAGGGTATAACATTGTTCTCTTTCTCGCCGGACTGCAGGAAATTCCGAATGATTATTATGAGGCGTCCTCGATTGACGGCGCAACGGGGATAAAACAGTTCTTTCATATTACGCTTCCTCTATTGTCTCCGACGATTTTCTTCGTCGTGGTGACCCGAGTTATTGGAGCGCTTCAAGTGTTCGATTTAATCTTCATGGTTATGGGTTTAACGAATCCTGCGCTGCCGAAGACGCGTTCCTTAGTTTACGTTTTCTATCGGTATGCATTTACGGAAGCGAATCGAGGATATGGTTCGACGGTTGTTGTTTTGCTGCTCATCGTTATCATGATTGTCACGGTGTTTCAGATGATTGCTCAGAAGAAATGGGTTTTCTATAATTAAGCGGCTGATTGATAACTTGAAAGGAGATTAACGATGGTAAAAACAAGAAGCAGAAATTCCGGGATAATTCAACTCGTTTTGATTGTCGTTTCAATCACGATGCTTGTCCCATTTGTCTGGATGATTCTGACCTCATTTAAGACGATCGGTGAATCACAAAGCGTTGATCCGTTCGTGATTTTCCCGAAAACGTGGCGAACTGAAGCTTTTTCAACGGTCATCGCGAATATGAATTTTATCCAGCTGTACAAAAATACGATTCTTTTGATCTTCTGGCGTGTGGTTGCCGCGGTTGCGACGGCGACAATGGCGGGATACGCTTTTGCACGCTTGAATTTTTTCGGACGCGATTTTGCTTTCTCGCTGGTATTGTTTCAGATGATGGTTCCGTCCCAGATCTTCGTTATCCCGCAATACATCATGATTAGCAAATTAAATGCGCTGAACTCAATGTTTGGGCTGGTTTTTCCGGGACTCGTCACGGCGTTCGGGACGTTCCTGCTACGGCAGTCGTTTATGGGGCTCCCGAAGGATCTTGAGGAAGCGGCGAAATTGGACGGCTGCAACATTGGTCAAACGTTCCTCTATATCATGTTGCCGCTGACTCGTTCGAATATGGTCGCGCTCGGGATTTTCACGTCGGTATTCGCCTATAAAGACTTACTTTGGCCGATGATTGCCGCGCCGCGAAATGAATCGACGACGCTTGCCGCTGCCCTTGCGAAAATGCAAGGACAATATGTTTCGAATTTCCCCGAGCTCATGGCTGCGTCGCTGTTGGCGTGTTTGCCGATGGTCGTTTTATATGTCCTCTTCCAGCGTCAGTTCATTGAAGGTATTGCGACAACAGGCGGAAAGCTTTAACCAAAGGAATGGTTGCCTGACGCAATGGAGGTGTGGGATGGAATCGGAAATTCGGATGTCTGGGAGTCGAAATCAGCTTATCGAGGTGTATCGTGGGCGGATTTCGGAATCCATTGACAGCGATACGTTATATATTGGTTCAGATAAATATCATTTAAATTACTGCGGGCGTGAAGATTGTCTCCCAGGTCATACGTACGGTCCGAATAAACGAAGTTCCTATCTTATTCACCTCATCAAGAAAGGACAAGGGATCTACACGACAAAATCAAGAACTTATCAGATCCGGGAGAATCAGGTGTTCCTGATTTTCCCGGGAGAGGAAGTTTTCTATCAGGCGGATAACGAAGACCCATGGTTCTATGATTGGATTGGTTTTAGCGGTCATGGGGCAGAAGAGTGCGTGGCTGCGATGGGTTTTTCTCGGACGCTTCACGTTGTGGACGTTATTCGGACGTCGGAGATGAGCGATTGTATCTCGCGGATCATGAGCTCGCGGGAGCTGACGTTAGCCGGGAACTTGATGCGAACCGCGGAAATGTTACGGGTTTTCGCGTTGATCATGGAAGATCAATCTGAAAGGAAAAGCTGCGAAACGAGCTGCCGCCCACGGTATTCCGCTTTTGTGCGTGAAGCGATGGATTATATGCGCGCGCAGTATAAACAAAGGATTCGGATTGGCGATCTTGCGGTTCGGATTGGCGTCAACCGTTCGCATTTGGCGACCAGTTTCCGTAAAGAGACGAATCTTTCGCCTCAGGAATTTCTGTTGAATATACGGATGGATAAAGCAGTATCCCTGCTTCAGGAAACGTCCTTCCCGATCAAAAAGATTGCCGAGATGGTCGGGTATGGGGATGTATTTGCCTTTTCGAAAATATTCAAGAAGCATGTCGGCGTCGCCCCGCGTCATTTCCGCAATTATCTTCTAAATCCAGAGCCGCGGGAGTCGATTTCAGAGGAAGGCGCCGCGGAGCCGGATTCATCCGAAAAATAAGAAGTTGGAACGCTTTGGGAGTGAGATTATGTCAATTGGTTTTGACCCTCGGAAAAGGGTCTTTTCATTAAAGACCCGTCATACGACTTATCAGATGATCGTCGATCATTATCAAACTTTGCTGCATGTTTATTATGGACCGAAAATTGACGACGCAGCGGATTATCTAATCCAACGTATTGAACGGTCGTTTGCGCCATCTCCTGGCGACGCGGAACTTATGGATTCGACCTTCTCCCTCGACGTTCTTCCTCAAGAGTTCCCAACGCGAGGTACCGGCGATTTCCGAATCAACGCGTTTCAGCTCATTGATGGCGATGGAGCGATGAGCTGTGACCTTCGGTACGTTTCTCATCAGGTTATACCCGGCAAGTATTCGCTTTCTGGATTGCCCGCTGTTTATGCGCCGGAGGATGAAGCGGAAACACTGATCATCTCTCTCGAAGATTCACGGACGAAGATTCAGGTCGAATTGTTTTATGGCGTCCTGCCTGAACGTGACGTAATAACTCGGGCGGTAAAGATTATCAATGGCGGAATTGAGACGGTAACGCTTGAAAAAGTTTCCTCGGCTTGTCTTGATTTTCTTTATGGAAATTTTGACTTGATCCATTTCAGCGGACGGCACGAGGGCGAACGCAACTTTAAACGCGTCCCGCCGATGAACGGAACGCGGTCTTTTGGAAGTCGGCGCGGCGTTTCGAGTCATCAACATAGCCCGTTTTTTATTTTAGCAGCGCCCGAGACGACGGAAGACGCGGGGGTCTGCTACGGAATGTCGTTCGTTTACAGCGGCGGATTTTTAGCAGAAGTTGAGGTTGACCAGTTCGAATCGACGCGTGCTTTGCTCGGGATCCAGCCGGAGGAGTTTAATTATCCGTTAGCGTCCGGCGAGACGTTTACCGCTCCGGAAGTTATTTTAAGCTGCAGTGACGCGGGATTTACAACGCTTTCACACCAATTCCACCGGGTCATTTTACGGAACCTGATTCGCGGCGTTCATCAATTCAAACGCCGTCCGATTCTGATTAATAATTGGGAAGCGACGTATTTCGATTTCGATGGACCGAAGATTTTGAATATTGCGCGTCAGGCTGCGTCGTTGGGCATCGAGATGCTCGTATTGGACGACGGCTGGTTCGGCGATCGAAGCTTCGATGACCGCGCGCTGGGGGATTGGTTCCCGAATGAAGCGAAACTCGGGGGTACGCTGAAATCGCTGGCGGAGCAGGTCAATGAAATGGGACTGAAGTTTGGAATTTGGATGGAACCGGAGATGATTAGCGAAGACAGCGACCTTTTCCGGGCACATCCGGATTGGGCGCTGATCATTCCCGAAAAAGCGCCGATTCGCGGAAGGCGTCAGCTCGTGCTGGACTTTTCCCGCTCGAAAGTCGTCGATTATATTTTCGAGCGGATCGAAGCGATTCTTTCCAGCGCAAATATCGTTTACCTCAAATGGGACATGAACCGCAGTATTACCGACGCTTATTCTGCGACAGCGGGAAAATTGAATCAAGGCACAGTACTCTACCGGTATGTTTTAGGACTGTACCGTCTTCTGGAACGAATTATCGCGCGATTCCCCGAATTGCTGATTGAGGGCTGTTCCGGCGGGGGCGGACGATTCGACGCGGGCATGATGTACTATACGCCGCAGATTTGGTGCAGCGATAACACGGACGCGCTCGATCGAATCTTTATTCAGCATGGGACATCTTTCGGTTTCCCAATTTCGACGGTCGGTTCGCATGTCTCGACTTCACCGAATCATCAAACCGGGCGGGTTATGTCTTTTGAAACAAGAGGTGTCGTCGCGATGGCGGGAACGTTCGGGTATGAATTGGATCTCAATCTTGTCAGCGATGACGAAAAAGAAGACGTGAAGCGGCAAGTCAAGATGTATGATAAAGTTTGGGAACTTGTCCGAACCGGAGATTATTATCGTCTGACGAATCCGACCCAAGCCGGCGAACGGTTAGCTGCGTGGCTCTTCGTTGACGAATCCCGTTCGCGCGGGCTGCTGAACGTGGTTCAGCTTGTGACCCGCGGCAATGGTCCGCTGAATTATTTGCGTTTGAAGGGGCTGGACCCGGAACGGAACTACCGATTTGAAAATTGCGTCCTGTCTGGCCGGACGCTGATGAGCGCCGGCGTTCCCGTTCCGAGGATGAAAGGCGATTATCCCTGTTGGCAGGTTTATTTCGAAGTCGAGTAAAATTTATCTGTCGGAGTCCGCTTAATTAGAAAGACGCCGAAAGGCGTCTTTTTATGCGGTTAAGGATTTGATTGGATTGATTCAAAAAGGAAACGAACGATGATATCGAAACGCAAATTAATGATTCTGACGTTTAGAATCGCAATCATTTTGAGCTGTTGTTGGATTTCAAATTTGCTTGGCGCGGTTAGCGTTGCTCAAGCAGCTGGACTTGAACCGCATGTGGAAGAGCGTGCGCTTTTGATGGACGATTCTGCCATTGACGCCGCGGTTCAGGCGACCGTCGCGGCGATTTTGGGGCAAAATTCGGATATGGTTTCAGCTGACGCGGAAACGGGAGCATTGCCGCTTCGGGAGCGGATCGCGGGAACGTACAGTGTGTTTTTAGATGATGGAATGATGGTCCAAGCGGAAGTCAAAGTCTTCGGGAACATCGTTTTATTGGAATCCACGCTGAAAACGTCAAACGGAAATTTAGACAGTTGGCTGACCGAGCTTATCCCAGCGAACCCATCCGTTCTGGAGAGCCTGACGGAAAACGAAATCGCTGGACAAGCACAAGAGTTTTCCGCCTATAACATGGATGGTTATTCAACGGAGCCGTTCCCGTTGTCACTGGTACTTCAGGGAGATGAGTTTGAATGGATTGACAACGAAGAGTGGTCCGTTAATTATCAGCGTTCGGTTTTACTCGACTCGCTTCATCAGGACGCGCTCACTCTGGCAGAACAGGTGCGGAATCATGTTCCTGCGTCAGCTCAGGTTCCGTTTGATGGAGATTGGATGCAGCGGGACGGGGACCGGGATTCATGGCTCCAACTGAGGAATGACGGGTCGTTCTTTTTTGTGTCAAAACGGGACCACCTGCCGATACGCGTATTCCAGGGCGGTTATGTTTATGATCGGGAGAATTTTGAACTTCGGATACTCGCTGAACAGGCAGGAATCGTTTCTGATTCCGCGGAGTATGTCTTAACCGCGAGTCAAACCGCAGATGGCGCGCTGGTATTGGCGGGGGATGCCGTCTCAATTTTCATTGGAGATTGGGATTTGACGCCGCGGATGATATTGCGCCCTGTAACGGATCCTGCATGGCGCTTCCGTGCGGATAAAAATGAAGAGCCGGGAATCGTGACGTACGCCGCGGATGACCTGATTGGAGAGATGACCTCGCTGGATGGAGAAATTTATGTTGGAGATTGGGGGAGCATGGTAACTTATTCGTATCATGTCCCGGAACTCTATATCGATCATCCGGAAGCGGAAGCAATTAATCGTGAAATACGTCAGAATTACGCCGACTTCGCGCTTCAGCAGGTTAATCTGTTGGAGAACAATCTCGCTGACCAGGTCGAAAGTTTTGAAATGAACTATCAAACGCATGTTTTTGGCGACTTGCTGACGATGATTTTGGTTCGTTGGGATCGGTGGTCCTTGACTGAATATGAAGTGATTCTATATGATTTATCTACGAATCGGCGTGTCTCGAAGAATGAGCTGTTGACATGGCTCGGACTTAGTGAACGGCAATTTCTTGACGATGCACGATCCGCGGCGGAGAATCATTTTATTTCTTCAAATGCCCAGATTCCGCAGGCTGAACGTGCGATGTACGGTTATGACGACGCACTTGCTTTGACCGTTTCGGATCAGACGATTAACATGGAGAACCTCCAACCATTTTTGGATACGGACGGACGCCTGGCGGCGGCGATGCCGATTGCGTCGATGGCGGGACCGGTCTACGTAAATGAAATTGTTTACTTGTATGAGGACTAAATAAGTACTTGAATGAATTAAATCAGGAGGCTGTCCCAATACGCTTTTTGCGCGGGAAAGAGGCATGAATATTTTTATAGTATCGAGATGTCCATGACTCCCTCTCGCTTATCGCTTCGGGGAGTCCGTCCATCTCGATTTATTAACAATTTTTTTGAGGGGCTTCCCCTCAACCCCTTCCGGGGTTTCACCCCGA
>DAOUFB010000110.1:0-4049 GCA_034430135.1 Flexilinea sp.
CTGAACAACGAATTTTACACCGCGGCGTTCAGCGAGGCGGAACGTGCGAAGATCGAACGGACGCATATCGTGAATGAGAATAATCCAAAATTTTCGACGAAAGGCGGGAATGATACGGAAGATCATGTCTTTCTGTTGAGTATCGCGGAAGCGGAGTGGTATTTCAAGGACGGCGAAGAGCGACAACTAAAACCGACGAAGTATGCAATTGCGAACGGAGCCTGGACGAGCAACAACGGCAACGGCTGGTGGTGGCTCCGTTCTCCTGGCTACATTCAGTCCATTGCCTCGGGAGTCTATTCCTTGGGTAACATCCTCACTGATGGCAACAGTGTCTACTTTAGAGATGCTTCTGTTCGTCCAGCTTTGCGATTAAATTTGGGTAAATAACGATCTGACGCGGGATAAACCCTGCTTTGCGGTTAAATTTACTAAAAAAATAAAGAATGTAGACTGCGGTGAATCTGACGATATGGATACTGGACGTTTCAAATCCCGTTGAGGAGTGGCAGTATGCCTGTTCATAAAATAGAAAGGGAATTTTTGTTATGAGCAAGATAATTGTTAAGGATACAGAAATTAATGTTATGACTATCAATACACAAGACTATCTTTGCCTTACAGATATGCTAAAAGCCAAGGATGGAGATTTTTTCATTACGGATTGGCTTCGCAACAGAAACACTTTGGAGTACATCGGAATCTGGGAGAGGGTATACAATCCAAGTTTTAATTATGGCGAATTCGCCACAATTATCAGTCAATCAGGGTTGAACAGATTTAAAATAAGTGTGAAAGAGTTCGTTGCAAGAACCAACGCGATCAGCATACAAGCAAAGGCAGGGAGATACGGTGGAACATATGCACATAAGGACATAGCATTTGAATTCGCCATGTGGATAAGTCCTGAATTTAAGGTGTACATCGTTAAAGAATTTCAACGGCTTAAAGCTGAAGAACAGAAAATGCTCGGCTGGACAGCGAAGCGTGAACTGGCAAAAATAAATTACAGGATACATACTGATGCAATTAAAGAAAAGTTAATACCGAGGTAAATCACGAATGAACAGAAAGGCTTTATTTATGCTGATGAAGCAGATATGCTCAATGTAGCATTATTCGGAATGACTGCGAAACAATGGAGAGATGGAAATATTGATAAAAAGGGGAATATACGTGATTACGCTTCAATCAATCAATTGATTTGTCTTTCAAATATGGAAAGCATTAATGCTGTTTTGATTGATGACGGATTACCGCAAGCAGAGAGACTGGAAAAACTAAATAAAATTGCTATCCAACAAATGCATATCCTCGAAAATATCGACGATAAAACTCCATTTATAGAATAACATTTTTTAACTCACATAATTGGTTAGGGGAGAGAAAAAGCGATTCGGATGAGTTAATGCGACGCTCATCCGAATCGAAACTGACCATCAACGCACTAATAGACTTCGGGAACGAACGTCTGATCGGTCATCGGCGGGCGAACATACCCTTTATCCGGCTGGCGCGGGGGCAAAACGAGCTTTTCCGGCGTCAGATCCGAATACGGGATCATGCTCAGCAGGTGATGAATCGTGTTCAGGCGCGCCTTTTTCTTATCATCCGCTTTGACGACGAACCAGGGCGACGTCTTCGTATCGGTGAACTTGAACATTTCATCCTTCGCGCGTGAATAATCGACCCAGCGCGACCGTGCCTCTAAATCCATCGGCGACAGCTTCCAGCGCCGCGTTGGATCATCGATTCGAGACTGGAAGCGGTGTTCCTGTTCCTCGTCCGAAACGGAGAACCAGTACTTAATCAGGATAATCCCCGAACGGATGAGCATGTTTTCAAATTCGGGCGTCGAGCGGAAAAATTCAGTAACCTGTTCATCGGTGCAGAAGCCCATGACGCGTTCGACACCCGCGCGGTTATACCATGAGCGGTCCATCAGAACCATTTCGCCCGCGGACGGGAGATGTGCGACGTAGCGCTGATAGTACCACTGCGTCTTTTCCTTTTCGGTTGGGACCGGGAGCGCGACGACCCGAACGACACGCGGGCTCAGCGTTTCCGTAATGCGTTTGATAACGCTGCCCTTACCCGCTGCGTCGCGGCCCTCAAAAATGACGACGACGCGCAAACCCTTTTCCTTGATCCAGCCTTGGAGCTTGACTAATTCAATTTGAAGCTTTGCGAGTTCCTTTTCATAGTCCTTGGTCGAAATCGGCGGAAGCTGATACCCGAATTCGCTGGGAACGAACGCTTCCTTGTTTTTCTCTTTCGCCTTTTTTTCTTCCTTCTTGGCTGCTTTCGGCTCTTTTGACATGTCAATCTCCTTTCTCAAGCGGCGTCTGAACCGACCTCTGCGGCGATTCTCATGCGCCGCACCATCATCTTGTTAATCTTACAGCCAAAATTTCAGGCGGTCAATACAAAAAACGGCGATTTTTTTATCCAGCTTGCGATTCGTTCCTCAGCGAAAGTCAATCCGGCTAATGCAGGTTTTCAACCGCCGCCTGCTCGATTTTCAGCCCAGCCTGATACAGCGCCATGAATTGGGCGAAAGATTCAACGTCGGCGGGGTCCGGTTTCCGCGTTGTCGCCTCCATCGCCGAAAAGACATCCTGATTCAGAAATTCGTCCAGCGTGACGCCCGATTCAGCCCGACGAAGATACCCCGCCAAAAGCGCCATGCCCCATGCCCCGCCTTCGCCCGCCGTTTCCATGACCGAGACCGGCGTTTCCAGTGCTGCGGCGGCATAGCGCTGACCGACTTCCTTTGTCTTGAAAAATCCGCCATGTCCGAAGAGCTGGTCAATTCGGACGTTTTCCTTTTGAAGCGTCTCCATGCCAATTTTCAGCGTCCCCAACGCTGAAAAAATCAGTGAACGCATGAGGTTAGCAAGCGTAAAATGGCTGTCCGGCGCACGGACGACAAGCGGACGTCCCTCTTCAAATCCGGTAATCGGCTCTCCGGATAAATAGTTATAGGTCAATACCCGTCCGCAGTCCGGGTCGCCCGCCAGCGCAGCGCTGTACAGCGTCGTAAAAAGCCGGCTCGGATCGACGCTCACTCCCAGCGCAGTCGTGAATTCTTTAAAAATCCGGCTCCAGGCGTCAATGTCTGACGTGCAGTTGTTGCAGTGAACCATGGCGACCGATGACCCGGCGGGCGTCGTCACAATATCAATTTCCGGATAGACGCGCGACAGTTCCCGCTCTAAAACGACCATGGCAAAAATCGATGTTCCCGCCGAAACGTTTCCGGTCCGCTCAGCGACGCTGTTGGTCGCGGTCATCCCGGTGCCGGCGTCGCCTTCCGGCGGACAGAAAGGAATCCCAGCCCGAAGCTTTCCGCTCGGATCGATGAGGCGTGCGCCGGCTTCGCTCAGCGTACCGGCACTTTCGCCGGCGCGGAGAACCTTCGGAAGAATATCGCCGAGTTTCCAGCTGTATTTCTTTTCCGAGATCAGCTCGTCGAACGACGCAATCATATCCGCGTTGTAGTCTTTAACTGCGCTGCAAATCGGGAACATGCCTGAAGCGTCGCCGACGCCGAGAACTTTTTCGCCGGTCAAAAGCCAATGAACATAACCCGAAAGCGTCGTCATGAACGCAATGTCGGGAACATGCGGTTCCTGATTCAGGATTGCCTGATAGAGATGCGCGATACTCCAGCGCAGCGGAATATTGAAACTGAACCGCTTCGTCAGGATTTCCGCCGCTGCTTCCGTCGTTGTATTGCGCCAGGTCCGGAACGGAACCAGCTGGCGCCCGTCCCGATCGAACACGAGATAGCCATGCATCATCGCGGAAATGCCGATTGATCCGACCGTCGTCAGCTCAACGCCGTACTTCGTCATGACCTCTGCGCAGAGCGCCCGATAGCAGGACTGAAGTCCTGCTGCGACATCCGTCATCGAGTACGTCCAAACCCCATCAACGTAAGCGTTCTCCCAACCGAAACTGCCGGAGGCTAACGGCTGATAATCCGACCCGATTAAAACCGCCTTGATTCGCGTTGAGCCGAATTCAATTCCAAGCGAAGTTGATCC
>DAOUFB010000111.1:0-3743 GCA_034430135.1 Flexilinea sp.
CGGTTCGTTTTCCCCAGTCCGGCGCAAAGAACATCGGGAGTAAATTCGTCGGACAATGGCTCGACGCCCAATTTCGCGAAAACGACTTCCGGGTCGCGCAGAAGCCAAAGACGCCCGAATTTCCGCGGATCGCGGAATACGAGCCGTTCGCCGTCGCTGAACGTCAGCGCGAAACGGTCATGTTTCCCGATTTCCGAGTCCGCCGGAACCGTTTTCAAGTCTCCGCTCATGCGCAAATGAATCAGCAGGGTCCGATCGGCGATTTTCAGCTTTAAATATTTCCCGCGCCGTGCCGCGGATTCAAACGACTTTCCCGCGAACCAGCTTTCAAAATCGCCGACATCCGCCGCCTCAAGCGACTTTCGCCAATAAAGCGAGGCAAACGAAACCGGGCGGGACAGAATCGAAGGTCCTGTCATGCCGCCCGACGTTAATGACTTAACAAAAGTTTCGACTTCCGGTAACTCCGGCATCGTCCGCCTTTTATTTTATTCGTTGAATAACGAACCGACGGAAATTCCGTGATTCGCGCGGTGAATCACCTCACCCAGCAGGTTTGCCATCGAAAGCACCTGAAGCCGGTCGCCAAAAAGCGCTGCTTTTTCGTCCGGAATCGCGATCGTGTCGGTCGTGATGAAACGGCTGACGCGCGTCGACGCCATGCGTTCGGCAGCGTTCGCGGAAAATACGGGATGAACGAAATTAACGTAAATTTCGCGCGCACCGAGCTTATCAACGAGATCGATCGCATTGCGCATCGATCCGCCGGTGTCAATTTCATCGTCCGCAAGGATAACGTCATGCCCCTTGACTTCGCCGATAATGGAGAGCGCTTCAGATCCGTCATTATTCCCGGTTCGGCGCTTTTCGATAAACGCCAGCGGCGTCCCCAGCCGTTCCGCGAAATTCCGTGCTCGTTTCGCGAAACCAAGATCGGTCGATACAACGACCGGATCTTTCATCGATGAAAGCATGGATTTCAAATTATCGACCATCATATGATACGCAGTCAGCGCGTCGCCGGGGATACTGAAAAAGCCCTGAATCTGACCCGCGTGCAGATCGACGCACATGTATCGATCCGCGCCGGCGACTTCAAGCATATCGGTTACAAGACGCGCGGTAATCGGAATGCGCGGCTGGTCCTTTTTATCCGACCGTGCGTAGCAGAGATACGGGATAACCGCCGTAATACGCGCTGCGCTGTCTAAACGCAGCGCCTGAATAAGCATCAGAAACTCCATCAAGTTGCGATGAACCGGCGCCGCGGTCGTCTGAATCGCGTAGCAGTCCTGCCCGCGGACGCTGCAGCCCAACTGCACAAAAAGGTTTTCATTTTTGAATTCTTTGATCGTGACCGGGCAAAGGGGTATATGAAGATAGTTTGAAATTCCTTGGGATAAACCCCTGTTGGACGTCCCGCTAAATAACTTAACATCGCCGTACATCAAATCGTGCCGAGTTGTCATGTTTTCTTGCTCCCTTAATTTGACGCCGAACCCTCGCTCGACCGCAGGATTCGATCCCAATTAGATCCCAATTAATAGTATACCCCCGAGCGATAAGGCACGATTTTTCGTCCATTAAAAAAGGACACTAACCGCATCCCGCTCATCTACGTCAGGATCACGTCCAGTTCCTCGATCTGCTTGTCTTTTACGGCAAAGTTGTTAAGGTTCTGCCGCATGATTAATTCATATAAAACGCTGATTCGAGACAGGGGAAGAATTGTTTTGTCAAGACTTTAAGTCATCTTTGGAACATCGTCGGAACCGCGCGAATCGATTTTTCTTAAAATCCAATCATAATAGGCAGAATCGGTTTTGTGGGTCACAGGTTTCTCCATTTTCCGACTCACCGGATAATAGTCACCCTGACCCACATTCTTAAACTGAACCTTTAGACGAATTTCATTTCCAATACTTCAATCTTACTTACCTTCAATATCGACCAATTTTGCGTACAACGTATCAAAGATGACGTCCGCTCGTTTAGATGAGTCGGAAATTTCGGAAGCAGGAATGACCAGCGATTGGTCAATTACAAATTCTCCAGAGACTACGTTTCCCTTGGTGACGCAGTTTTCCGTCGTCCCGACATTGTAGCGCAAGGATACCTTAATATCGTCGTTCCCATTGTCATAGACGAAGACGGAGTATCGTTTTCCCTCGATCGGCGAACGGTCCAGAATCTTCTCAGCGTCGGAAATAACGACAACGTAGCGCGTGTTCTCGCTAATGCCGCCGATCCTCATCGTTGAAACGCTGCCGTTGTTTTCACGGACCAATTCGAGCGGCGCATCCATGAATTCCGTTTTTGCCCAACTGACATTGGAAAAATGTTTTAAAGCCGCAGTCTGGTACACATCGCCATTGTCATCGGAAAAAATCGTCAATCCACCATCTTTTTTTGAAGAACAGGCAGCCAAAGCACATGCGCAAAAAACGCAAATCAAAACCAACCATGCAACTCGTTTAAGTCTGTTCATTTGATCCTCCTAAATCCTAAACGTTTTTTCTCAAAAGCATTCCTTCATATCCCACTTTTTAGGAATGCTTTGCACAGGTTTTCACCGTTTACCACAATTGATTTATCTGATCCGTCCGTCAAAACGACTTTGAGCTTGTTGTCTGTTTAAATAAATAATCCCCGATCCTTTCTCGGCATGCCGCGGATCGGCCGCCGGTTAACTCAAGTTTAACAGGATCGAGGATTTTGTGGTCTGTTGTAAACGGACTTTTTTCAAATTCGCATTTCTGCGAAACGGTCCGAATAAATTAGAAGATAATCGGTCTCATCGTCATTTCGTCGTCATCCGTGACCTTCTCAGACGTCTCAACGGACATTCCTTCGCTTAGTTCGTCCGAGATAACCTCCACGAATGAACCGCTCTTAACCCCGAGTTTTACCGGGATCTTCGTCGTCGAACCGTCCTCTTCAATTCGGTTCACAAACGTTTCACCGTCCTCAAGGCGAACCGCCTGAATCGGCAGGTAGGTCACGTCTGAAACTTTGGCGATCGGGATCTTGATATCCGCCGTCATACCCGGCATAACGAGTTCATCCGCATCCGTCAATTGAATCGTGACGCCGAAAGTAACGGAGTTATTCTCCGTTTTTCCCGTATCCGCGATCGATGAAACGACGCCATGGTACGTCTTATTCGGAATCGAAATAAACGTCACTTCCGCTTCCTGCCCCAGCTTGACCTGAGAAATATCCAGTTCGGAGACAGTAATATCAATGAACAGCTTCGAAAGATCATCAATTTGAGCGGCAGTCGCAACGTTCACCTCGTCCTCGGTAACCGTTTCATTGACACGTGTACCGAGCTTGGTAATCACGCCGTCGAACGGCGCGATGAGTTTCGCGTAATTGATTTTCGTCTGAGCCGCGGAAATTTTCGCCTGAGCCGCGGCGAGCTCCGCCTCGGTCGGTCCCGCCTGCGCTTCATCGTACGCCTGCTGTTTCCGTTCGAGCGTCGCCTGAGCGAGCTGGAGCGCCGCTTCCCGGACTTCCTTTTCGAGCGCGTCGCCGCCGTTTAAATAGCGCCGGTATTCCGCGAGCGCGTTGTCACGTGCGTTTCGGTATCCTGAGACGTCCCCCAAGCGCTTTTGGCGCGCGTCATTTTTTGGATCAGCGTTTCGGACTTCCTCGAATTTATCCCGCGCCGCGTCAAACTGCGCCTGTGCTTTCTGATAAGCCTCATAAGCGAGCTGAATCGTATCAGCGGACGCCAGCGC
>DAOUFB010000112.1:0-19377 GCA_034430135.1 Flexilinea sp.
GACTTCCGATCTTTTAGTAGCGCGAGTGGGGGTCGAACCCACACGATCCTGCGATCGACAGATTTTAAGTCTGTTGCGTCTGCCTATTCCGCCATCGCGCCATACGAACAATAGAATTATATGAGAATCCAGAGGGCTGTCAAGTTTTCGTGATCCCACGCGTTGGCTCAAAAATTATTGAAAATAGATTTTTATTTATGAAAATACATTGCTTTTAAAAGACCTTGACCTGATGCAGGAATCATCAGGTCAGGCGGTCTAAAGAAAAGGGAGTAAAAAATGTCAGGATATCAATCGCATCAAATCGGAGGCACCCAACTGGCGATTGTGTATCGATGCGTTTGTCAACGGTTGTTTGCTGTTGACATGATTAGTTATACCTAACTATTTCATTTCTGTCAAGTCCCTGTTCTAATTCGCCATGGTTACTCCAAAGACGTGGTGTGAGAGGTTGTAAAATAAGAAGGATGGAAAAAATGCGAAGGAGCGTTTTCAATGATGGAACAATCTACCATGGCGGGCGTTCACCGTTTTACGACGCAGGTCCGCTCGAACACGAGGTTGACCTCGACGGTTTTTGACCTCCGCGTCGCCGTGCCGGACGCGTCGTTTATTCCGGGGCAGTTCGTGAATCTCTATCTGAATCGCGGCGATTATATGCTTCCGCGTCCGATTAGTATCGCTGACGGGAATGACGGCGAATTTCGCTTCCTGTTTGCGGTCGTTGGAAAGGGAACGGAGCTTCTGAGCCAGTTGAAGGCGGGCGATTCACTGGACATGACGACGACTTTGGGGAATGGGTTTGCCATGTCCGAGTTGGCAGTGATGTTCGCGGTCGGCGGCGGGATCGGCGTCCCACCGGTGTATGCGGCGGCGAAACGCGCGAACATGGCAGGCAAAGATGTTACCGCGGTCGTTGGCTTCCGTTCGGAACCGATCCTGTTGGATGAGCTCGCGGCTGAAATTGGCGCGGAACGGGTTCACTGCGCGATCGAGGAGAAGGGGGCGATCCCTGATTTGGAAAAGCGCTATCCTGCGGTTTCCTTTACCTATGGCAATGTGGTTGACATCCTGAGGAAAATCGTTTCGCTCGATATGGGGCGCGCTGCGATGGTCGCATGCGGACCGACGCCAATGTTAAAAGCGCTTCAGTCATTCGCATCGCCCGATCGTTTTGAACTCCAGCTTTCGCTTGAAGAGCGGATGGGTTGCGGCTTCGGCTGTTGCGCAGGCTGCGTCGCCGAGATACGCGATCTGGGAACGGGAAAAATTCAGCGTCTGGGCGTCTGTTCGAAGGGTCCGGTTTTCGCCGGAGAAACGGTGGTGTTTGCATGAGCGTGCATTTGCCTGAATTAGATATGAGCGTGGAGATCGCCGGCGTGCGCTGGAAAAACCCGATCACGACCGCGTCAGGGACGTTTACTTTAAATTCACGGAAGTGCTATGAGATTGGGTGCTTGGGAGCGGTGACGACGAAAGGTCTTTCGACCGTTCCCTGGGCAGGGAACCGAACCCCGCGGATTGCGGAAACCCATGGCGGAATGTTGAACGCAGTAGGACTGCAAAATATCGGGATGGAGGCGTGGATTCGTGACGAACTGCCGGTTTTACGCGCTGAGCCCGGTCTTCGGATTATTGCGAATATCGTCGGAAAAACGACCGATGAATACGTCGCGGTTGCGGAACGACTGTCGGAGACGGATGTCGACATGCTCGAATTAAACATCTCCTGCCCGAACGTCAAAGAGGGAGGGATCGCTTTTGGAACGACGGTGAACGGCGTTCTTGAGACGACGTCTGCCGTTCGGAAGGCAGCGAAAAAACCGCTGATCGTGAAGCTGAGTCCAAACGTCACAAAGATTTCCGACATGGCGAAGGCGGCGTCAGACGCAGGCGCGGACGCGCTCTCGCTGATCAACACGCTCTTAGGTATGAAAATCGACGTTCACCGGCGTCGGATCGTCCTCGCGAATAAGACGGGCGGACTTTCCGGTCCGGGGATTCATTCGGTCGCTGTGCGCATGATTTATGAAGTACGCCGTGCTGTGGACCTGCCGATTATTGGCATGGGAGGAGTTATGACTGGCGAAGATGCGGCGGAAATGATTTTGGCTGGCGCTGACGCGGTCGCGGTTGGGACAGCTGCGCTGATTGACCCGGCTGCGCCGGTACGTATTTTGGATGAGCTTGAAAGCTACCTGAGGAAAGTCAAGATTTCGTCGGTTCGTGCGTTAAAATCAGCGCTGATCGAGGACTAATTAAAAAATTATCAAAAATAATTGAAAAAGAGGAAACAATGGCTCAGATTCACCCATACAAACGCGATTTTATTCATTTCATGGTTCGTGCCGGCGCGCTGACGTTTGGTGATTTCGTGACGAAAAGCGGACGGAAAACGCCGTACTTCATCAACACCGGTAAGTACAATACGGGAGAACAGGCGGCGCTTCTCGGACAGTATTACGCCGACGCTTTTAAGCAGCGTCAAGCTGACGGAGATTTGAGCATGGGCGTGAACTGCCTTTTCGGACCGGCGTATAAGGGGATTCCGCTGTCGGTTGGAATGGCGATTGCGCTCGAGACCCGTTACCGCACCTCGCTTCATTACTGCTTCGATCGGAAAGAAGAGAAGGACCATGGCGAAGGCGGTTCGCTCGTAGGATATAAACCCGGTCCGAACGATGAGGTCGTTATCATTGAAGACGTTATCACGGCGGGGACGGCGATTCGTCAGGTTATGCCGATTTTTCAGAGTCTGAACGCGCCGGTCAAAGGTGTTTTCGTCAGCGTGGATCGCATGGAGCGTGGGCAGGGGGAACTGACGGCGATTGATGAAATTCGCCGTGACTTTGGACTTTCGGTTTTCCCGATCGTGACGATCCGTGAAGTGCTTTCCGTGCTGTATAACCAACCTGTCGATGGAAAGATCTATATTGACAACGATATTCGAGCACGGATGGAAGACTATTGGGCGCAGTACTGCGTCATTCCGTAAGCTCAGGGAAAATGGCGGAATCCCGAAAACCAGCGCTGCTCGTCAGCGCCTGCCTTTTGGGTGAGCGCTGCCGCTTTGACGGAACAGCGAAGCTTTCTGCGCGGGTCGCTGCGTTAGGTGAAGTGTTCCGCTTGATTCCGGTTTGTCCGGAGGTCTCAGGCGGTCTCCCGACGCCGCGCCCGCCGTCCGAACGGTTAGGCGATCGTGTCATCGCAAGGAATGGCGCCGACTTTACGGCTGCGTTCATATGCGGCGCGGAAAAGACGCTCGAAACCGCGAGGCTGAATCAGGTTGTTGGCGCCGTTCTCAAGGCGAAAAGCCCGTCCTGCGGTGTTGGGCGCATCTATGACGGGACGTTCCGCGGAACGCTCGTCGATGGGGACGGGGTCGCGGCGGAATGGCTTCGGCGTGAGGGTATTCCGCTATGGACAGAGGACGATTTTATTAATTGCGAAGTGGAAAACGCGCTGAGGAAAATTGCTCAGGATTTTGAGAATATGATTCAGGAGGGAGAATGACGCTCTCGGATGAATTGGACGCGTTATTGAGCGGTGAGACGGATCTGATCGCGACGTTGGCGAACGCTTCCGCGTTTCTATGGATGCGGATTACGGATTTAAATTGGGCGGGTTTCTACCTGTATTATGCGGCGGATGATTGCCTCGTGCTTGGACCGTTTCAGGGGAAACCTGCCTGTACGCGGATTGCGCCGAACCGTGGGGTCTGCGGCGCATCGTTTACGCGGAATGAGACGCTGCGGGTTGCGGATGTGCATGCGTTCGCTGGTCATATTGCCTGCGACGGTGCGTCCAATTCGGAGCTGGTCGTGCCGCTTCGGGATGAAACGGGGCGTCCGTTCGGCGTTTTGGATTTGGACAGTCCGACGGTCTCTCGGTTCACGGAGGCGGATCAGGCGGAAGTCGAAACGTTGGCGCGGATCATCGAGAAAGCGGTTTGGTCGTCATTTGCCATAGCAGGAATGTGATCATTTCGAGCGGTGGAGCGCGGTTGTTTCCGCGTGGATGACGGGGATTGACCGAGTGACCCGCTGAAGATGGGTCATGCGCCGAGCGTTTTCAGCGCTTCGTCCAGATCGAACGTCATGAACCCATTTTCAAAGACGAAAAAGGGAATGCCGACCCGACCCGTGGCGCGAATTTCGGCGAACAGATCTTCGTCCTGACGGATTTTCAGGAATTCTTTCAGGTTTGCCATCGATTCCGTAATCTTGACGTAGGTGTAGTCGATTTTCTTTTCAGCGAAAACGCGTTCCATCTCGACGCAATCGGGACAGAGCGCTGATCCATAGACGGTTAGCTTCATTTTGAATCCTTTAGCGCTTAGGGGACGGGGCGACTTTTCGGAGGATGTCCGCGACTGAGTTGAGTTCAACCGCTTCCTCGACCGTGAATTTTACGCCGAACGCTTCCTCAATTGCGGCGATGAGTTGAATGTTTGCGAACGAATCCCAATCCGCGATCGTGTTGGGCGAGGACGCGGCGTCGATTTGAATCGTCGGATCGTCGAAAACGGATCGAAAAACTTCCTGGATTTTTGTGATTGGTTCCATCCTAAAGGCTCATTTCCGGAACAAGCGCCGATTCATCGACGGTTTCCTCATCGCAAATCTCATCCTGATCCTCGTCGGCTGGTTCGGGCGCTTCGCAGGATCCATCGACCGCCTCGGCAATTTTTCGCAGCGTTTCATTCGGGACGAACTCAATCTTAAGCGTCATCTCCATGCCTTCGGCAAGGCGCTTGAGCGTCTTAATCGACGGGTTCCCGATCCCCTTTTCGAGCTTGCTGATGTCTCCCTGCGAGATGCCGGTGCGCTTTGAAAGGGTCTTCTGCGTCATGCCCATGAGCCTGCGCGAGTCAAGAATTGCCTGCCGGATGATGTGGTCGGGTTGCAGTGCTTCGTAAGCTTTTCTGAACTCCTCATTTTCAAGCTGTTTTTCAAGGTATAAATCAAAATTGGTTTTCATTTTCGATTTTTCCTTTCAATATATCTTTTTCGGTACTCTTTCGCTTTTTCAATTTCATCTATGGGCGTTTTCTGGGTCTTCTTAATAAACCCGTTGGTCAGAATGATTCGCCTGCCGACGAAAAAGAAGTAAAGAATCCTACTGGCTGTCGAACCTAACTGCGTCCGAAGTTCGAAAATTCCATCGTCGATATGTTTTGATTTTGGCTCACGAACAGTTGATCCGTTATCCCGTAGGAAGACAATATTGTCAATTATTTTAGCCCTTACTTTTGCACTTACGGAATCCAAGAAAACTTCGACTGGTTTCTCGCCATTTTCCTTTTCGTAAAATTCAATCTCAAACCGCATTCCGTCTCTTTTCTGAATATTATAGGATATATCCTATATTGTCAAGCTTCATTCACGATCGTCGTGTCCGGTTCGGGCGCACGGGTCAGATCAAGCCGATAGCGAATCAGTTCGCCGCTCGTCCCAACCGCCTCAAATCCAAGTTTTGGGAACATCCCCGCGAGATAACCGTTTTTCTCAGTCGGGCGGAAGACTGCCTGAATCGTCCTCGCGTCCAGCGTTCGCGCAATTTCGCGGAGCCGGGCGAGGATAAACGTTTCGAGATCGCGATTAAAAACGCGGCAGGACATGACCCAGCCTTCAATTTCGAGCATGGGGACGATTCGCCCGGAAAGCAATTCAACTTCGGAAGATTCTTTAAGGATTAGCGCGGAAATGATTCCATAGTCGCTGAATTTATCCTTAAGCTTGACGCGGAGAAGATGGACGCCGGATGCCGCGGACATTCGCGCAAAATCTTCTTCACTGATGCGTTCTGTGCGCAGGTTGAATTGGTTGGTTTTGTTGAAGAGTTGAATGAAGCGTTCGCGTTCTGACTCAGTGACAGGCGCAAGCGAAGCAGTCATTTTGAGCGACGCGAGATACGAGGCGTAGTCGTTGGACTCAGATTCGAGCTCAGCCCGTTCGCGGTTCGCGCGAAGGGATTCGCTACGGGCTAAATCCTCTCCCGTGAGATTCGTCCAGTCGAACAGCCGCGCCTGGTCGAGCGCGGCGCTGTAAAGCGCGGGATCGTTCGGAACGTTGACGACCGTGACTTCCGGAAGCGCGTTTCGCACCGCGTCGCGTTCGACGGGATTATCATCAAAAAAAACCAGCGCGTCCGTACTGATATTCAGCTCGGCGGCGATGCGTTTCAGGTTTTCGCTTTTCGGTTCCCAATTCGCGTAAAAGGAAGCGAAATGTTTTAGCTTTAACAGGCAATAGGCATTTTTCTGAAAGACTTCTTTCGCGATTTTTTCATCATTCTTCGAGCAGACGGCGAGCAGTACGCCGCGCCGCTGATATGCGAGAACGGTTCTTTGGAAGTCGAGATAGGCTTCGCCGACGGCGTCATTTGGATCAAGGCGAATCCCATGGAGTCCGTCGTCGCCGACGACCCCACCCCAAAGCGTATGATCCAAGTCCAATACGAGACATTTCCGCACAACGCCTCGGTCATTCAGGATCGGCGCTGAAACTGCGTTCGCGACGGTCGGAAGGACGGCTAACGCGAAAGGCTGCTTTGAGAGGAAGTAAGCGGAATCGTCGAAAAAGGCGTTCTTTCCGATTTCGGCGGCGGTTTCGTCGAGGTCAATGAAGCGAAAATTTTTCCCACTGCAACGCGTCCTGCGATTGATTTCTCTCAGGAATGTCAGCAGACCGCCCGGACGATTCAAGGAAAAATAGCCGTCCGCACGGCGGTTCGGCGTTACGATTTCGGTGATGTAAATGGTTGCGCCGGTTCGTTGGCGGAGCGCTTCCGCCTGAGTCAACCGTTCGCGGACGATAGATTCCAGCGTTCGGTCAACGGATTCGCCCGAATCGGTCAGAGGGGGCTGGTCCACGATGAACTCACGCCAGTGATTGAGGATGACGATGGTGTCGGGCTTGAATTGGACGAGCGGCGAGTTGGGATTGCCGCATTCCATGCGATAAGCGTCGTAAGGACTGACGTAGAGCCTGAGATCAAATCCGGCACAACGGAAATAGGTTTCCAGCGCGATGCCTAAATAGGAAAGATTTCCCCCGCCGGTTAACGCAATGCGCAATTCGCCCCGTGGAGCGGGGATGCTAGGCGCGTTTTTTCGAAGTTTTCGTGCCAAGGTGAGCAGCTCCGGCGCGCTAAGCGAGCGGACGGTATCGAGCGTTGGCAGCTGGGTTGCGGACGCCATGGACTCTCCAGTGCGTTTTACGGAACGACGGTCGTCCCGACCGGTTCGCCGTAAACGGCGCGCAGCAGAGCATCATCGTTCCAGAAATTGAGAATCATCATCGGCATTTTGTAGTCCATGCACATGGAGATGGCGGTTGAATCCATGACGCCGAGACGCTTCGATAAAACGTCCATATAGCTAATCTGGTCGTATTTTTTAGCGTTGGGGTTTTTCTTGGGGTCGGTATCATAAACGCCGTCGACTTTTGTTGCTTTGATGAGGAGGTCTGCATTGATTTCAATCGCACGCTGAGCCGCAGCGGTGTCCGTCGTGCAGAGCGGATTCCCCGTTCCGCCCCCGAAGATGACGACGCGGTTTTTTTCGATATGACGAATGGCACGGCGGCGGATATAGGGTTCGGCGACGGTGGGCATGGATATCGCCGTCTGGACACGGGTGACAACGCCGATACTTTCGAGGGAGTCCATCAGCACGAGCGAATTCATGATCGTCGCCAGCATCCCCATATAGTCCGCTGTCGGCTGATCCATTCCGACTTCAATTCCGACGCGTCCGCGCCAGAGATTTCCGCCGCCGATTACGATCGCGATTTCCGCGCCGGTTTGGTGGAGCTGTTTGATTTTGGATGCAATTTCGAGCGATGAAGCGGGGTCGATTCCCTGCTTTTCGGCGGTCGATAGAGCTTCTCCGCTGAGTTTAATGAGGACGCGCTTGTACTTTAAGTCTGCCATGAGAATGACCTTCCAATCGTTCTTTGATAGGTGAATTATATAACGAAAAGCCCATCTCAATTGAGACGGGCTTCGGTTCTTTACGAAAGGTTAAATTTAGGCTTCTTCTTCCGATTCGCCTTCGGTCGTTTCGCCGAGTCCGTAGCGGGCAAAGCGGCGAACGATCACGTTTTCGCCCATGGAAGCGATGTTCTGGTTGATCAGGTCACGGATCGTGATCGAATCATCGCGGACATACGCCTGATTCATCAGGACAAATTCTTCCTTGTACTTCTTAATCGAACCTTCGACGATCTTCGGAATAATAGCTTCTTTCTTTCCTTCTTCGAGCGCCTTGGCGGTCGCGATCTTGGTTTCGTGTTCGATGACTTCCGCTGGAATATCTTCTTCCGTGATGTAGAGCGGGGAGGTCGCGGCAACCTGGAGCGCGATTTCATGCGCCAGCGTTCGGAACGCTTCAGAGCGACCAACGAAGTCGGTTTCGCAGTTCAATTCAACGAGAACGCCAACGCGTCCGCCGCCATGCGAATAGACTTCAACGACACCTTCCGACGCTGTTCGGGCAGCGCGCTTCTGAGCGGTGGCTAAGCCCTTTTCGCGGAGAAAATCGAGCGCGGCTTTCATGTCGCCATTTGCGTTTTCTAACGCCTTGCGGCATTCAAGGATACCGGCGCCGGTCGCTTCGCGTAATTCTTTAATCATTTCAACAGAAATTGCCATGGTTTATTGTCCGTTCCTTCCTTATTCGTTGTCGTCGGTTTGAGCCTTGCCGTCGCTGATTTTCGCGAGCAGGCTGGCGCTTAAGAGTTCATCTTCGCCTAATTCTTCCTCATCGGAGAATGATTCTTTTTCAAATCCGGCGGAGGCAGTGTAACCGAAATCGCCCATATCGCCTTCGTCGCGAAGAGCCTTGCCTTCAATAACTGCGTCGGCGAGCTTTCCGACGATGAGCTTAATCGCGCGGATCGCGTCGTCGTTCGACGGAATAACATAGTCAACATTGCTCGGGTCGCAGTTCGTATCGACGAGCGCAACAACCGGAATACCCTTCAGGTTCGCTTCGTGAATCGCGGTTTCTTCGCGCATGACGTCGACGACAATCAGCATACCCGGGACGGAATTAATCGAGCGGAGACCGCCTAAACGCAGGTTCAGGCGCTGAATATCGCGTTCGATTAAGAGACCTTCCTTCTTGGTCAGCTTATTGATTTCGCCGCTTTCGACCATCTTTTCAAGACGTTCGAGAACTTCGATCCGCGCCGAAATCGTATCCCAGTTGGTCAGCGTTCCGCCGAGCCAGCGTTCCGTAACATACGGCATGCCACAGCGAACTGCTTCATCCTTGATCGTTTCCTGCGCTTGGCGTTTCGTACCGACGAAGAGAACGTTCTTGCCTTCTTTGACGACGTCGCGGACGAGGGCGTAAGCGGTGTTGACGCTTTTCGCGGTCTGCTGGAGGTCAAGAATATGGATGCCGTTGCGTTCCGTAAAGATATACGGTTTCATCGCCGGGTTCCACTTGTTCGTGCGGTGACCGAAATGGACGCCGCTTTCCAATAAAGCCTTCATGGAAATAACGTTAGACATAAAAATTGCTCCTTAGCGTTTTTACCTCTGCCCCTGTCGTTTCGTCCGGTCACGGTGAGTCGCCTCGCCGCACGCTGCCTCGCGATTAAGGGGCATGTGTTTTTACAGCCCCGCCATTATACCACAAGGATTCCCGCCGGAATGGACGGTACTAAAAATAAAGACGCCCTGCGATGAACAGGGCGTCAAACGGTTTCAATGAAACTCGCTCAATCGTCAGGCTTTGCGTTTTGTCCAAACGTGCATGGCGAGCGACATGGCAATGACGCCGTAGCAGACAAAGACACGGAAATATTCCCCAATCATCGCATTATTCATCAGCGTCTGACCGGCGAGCGGTGAAACGATGAAGAGCATATGGAACAGGAGGACGCCGAGGATCGCCTGCCCGACCGTCGCTTTATAAACCGAAGCGCCGCCGACAAGGAGCGCCGCGATCGAGAAGAGCCCGACGTTGAGATGTGCCCCGTAGGTCGTCAGGACGCCCAGGTTTTGCAGGTAGATCAATTGTCCAAAGGAAGCGATCGTCGTCGAGATGATAATCGCGATAATACGCGTCCGATCGACGTTAATCCCCGCCGAAGTTGCGACAACCCGGTTCTGCCCGACAGCGCGCATATTCTGTCCAATTTGCGTTTTCAGGAACCAGTTGGTGAAAAGGCACATTAGCAGAATCAGGGCATATGTAATGACCGGGATTCGGATGTTGCGTAAATAGTAGACGACCGGCGGAGCGAAGGAGATAGCGGCTAAAATTCCGAGCACTACGATCCAAGCCCGCGCCCGGCTCGTGACCGCTTCCGGCTTCTTCCCGTTCATGAGCCATTGAACCAAAGCGTAAATCAGGGCAAGAACGAAAGCGAGTTTAACAAAGTCAACGAGTTGAATTTTCCATAAATCGTCGATCGCATATTTCACGCCGTTAATGGTCTTCGTCGAAGCCAGGTCGATCGTATTCTTGACGCCGATTCCGGTATTGATAATCAGCCGCTTATTCACGATCGGAATCACGCCGCCGATAATGAACAGGAAAAGGAGCTGATACAGACCATCGGCGAAATACCCGAGGATCAAACCGCCGATCATTTCTGCGCCTTTCATGCTGTTCAGCAGGTTTCCGATCAATGCGCCGAAAACCGAAGCCAGAGGGACAGTGATGACCAGCGCGATCAGGAAAATCAGAATCGGCGGACACATTGGGTAATGCGTCTGGATCAGGTGCGTCGCAAAGAAAATACCGACTTGCGCCGCCATCGCGCCGACTGTGATTGAGAAGTTTAAGCCCATTCCGGTCACGACCGGAATGATCAGGGAGATAACCAATATCCCGTTCCGTCCCAGGCGCGTCAAGAGTTCGAGAAGAATCGCGTCAACGGATTGACCGGAGACGATCAGCCCCAAAACGCTCAGGACGAGGAACATGACCGAAACTTTGTTGTTGAAGATGAAATCTTTAATTTTGGCAGAAGCGTTCGACATTATTTACCTCCTTGCGCTTTTGAAATCGCATACAGGATAATCCCGTTGGAAATAATAATCCGCATGACTTCCGACAAGTTCCCTTCAGGAAGAATTTTATTCGCGACCGGAAGACCTAAAACGAGGAGACCCTGGAAGAGAAACGTTCCAATCAAAACGTTGCTGATGGTCGCGTGCCGAACGCTGGCGCCGCCGATCAGGACTCCCGCCGCTGCTGCGAAACTCATCATCAAGGGCGCGTTGTAAAGTTGATAGAACCCATAAGATTGAGCGTAAACGATGATCCCGACCGCCGCTAATGCGGTTGAAGCGACCGTACCGAGGACGCGGGTTTTATTTTCGTCAATTCCAGCGGCTTTCGCGAACTTCCCGTTTTCACCAGCTGCCGACATGGCGATACCGGACTTCGACCGCAGGAACAGCCAGACGATAAGGCACCAAAATCCAAAAAACAGGAGCAGCCCGGTTGGGACGGTAATCAGGTTGGACCCGACGGGGAACGTAAATTTCAGGAAGTTGTTCAGGATATGTTTATAGCGCGAGGAAAGGTCAATCGTCTGACGCAAGCCGGCGCCGATTGCCCATACCATTTCCGGCGATTTGAACGGAAGAATCAGCCAGAAAATATTCATTAACGCGATGACCGAGAACCCGACATAAGTCGAAACGGTCATTTCCGAACCTTTCATTCGATTGAGCAGGACCCCGTAACCCCAACCCAGCGGAAGCGAGATCAGAAGCCCGGTGATCACCGCAAAAGCGAACCCGGAAAACCCTGACATGTTCAGCTGGATCGAGATGACGCCGCCTAAGAGTCCGGCGATAATCCCCATCGAAAACCCGAAGTTCAGTCCGATGCCCGCCTGGATGCCGGGAACCATCGCCAAAACGAGGATCCCGTTCATCCCGAAGCGAACGAGAACGTCCGAGAACATCGTCCCGATATTCATTCCCAGAAATTCCGCCATGACGAAAAGCAGAATGAAAAAGATGAAAATAATCAACCGGGGTAAACCGATAGATTGATAGATGGATTTCAGTTTATCAGCCATTAATTTTCCTCCGCAAGAATTTTCTCTCCGGACATTGCCAAGCCGAAGTTGACCGGATCCGCGTCCGGCGGAAGGATTGCATTAATTTTCCCGTCGGTAATAATCCCAATTCGGTCGCAAATCGATTGCAGCTCAAGAAGTTCGCTCGAGACCATGACAATCGTGACGCCTTCCTCTCGGTTCAGGCGGACGAGTTCGTCCAAAACGAGCTTCTTCGCCCCAATATCAATCCCACGGGTGGGTTCCGAGACGAATAAAAGCTTCGGTTGAATCGTCAGCGCGCGCGCGAGGCAGACTTTTTGCTGATTCCCGCCGGATAACGAGCCGACGGACTGTTCCGGACCCGTGCAGCGAATATCCAGTTTTTCAATCATTTCTTTTGCATGTTTCGTAATCGCGGCGTTATCCTCAAAACCGAAGGGTCCGATCTTCCTCAGGAAACGATCCTGGGTTTGGATGGCGTTGAACGCAATGTTCATCTTGATGGACTGCGACAGGAGAAGCCCGATTCCGCGGCGATCCTCGGAAACAAAGGCGATATTCTTGCGCAGCGCTTCCCCGAATTTGGAAACATCCAGATTTTCGCCAAACACTTCGACCTTTCCGGTTGACGGATACAGTCCCATAATGCCGTTTGGTATGCCGATTTTTCCTTGACCCGCGAGACCGCCGACCCCGAATATTTCTCCCTCTCGAATTTCGAGATCTACGCCGCGGACCATCTCGCCCGGCATTTTGACATGAAAGTCTTCCAGCTTCAGCGCGATGCGGCTGTCGGAAAGTCCGCGCGTATCTTCTTCGAAGTTGCGCTTAGCAAATTCGCGCCCAATCATCAGCGCCGCCAGTTCCTGAACCGTCGTCTCCGATTTTGCGCGCGTCCCGGCGAGTTCGCCGTCGCGCAAAACCGTGATCGAATCCGCTACCTTCATAACTTCTTCGAGACGGTGCGTAATGAAGATGATGGAAATTCCTCCGCGCGCGATTTTCACCATGACATCCATCAGCTGATCCGCTTCGGATTCGGTCAGTACCGCGGTCGGTTCATCGAAAACGAGCAGCTTAATCCCGGTCTTATCGATTTCACGGGCAATTTCGACGAATTGGAGATACCCGATCGGGAGTCCTTCGATTTGGACGTATTCTTCAATTCCCAACCCAACGCTGTCAAGCGCAACCCGCGATTCTTTCGCCATCGCTTCGATGTCCAACTGTTCCAGGGCTTTATTCCGGAGGAGTCGGCTCGGGAGCGTCGGCGTCGAAATTTCGCGGGCAATTTTAATATTCTCCGTGATGGAGAAAGACGGAATTAGCATAAATTCCTGATGAACCATGCCGATTCCCGCGTTCAGCGCGGCGTCCGGCGTCGTTAGGGATACGTCTTCCCCATTGATCCGGACGGATCCGCCGAAGCCGCCAGTTGAATGAATCACGGGCATTCCAAACAGGATATTCATCAGTGTCGATTTTCCCGCGCCGTTTTCGCCCAAAAGCGCATGAATCTCCCCGGGCTTGACGTTCAGCGTGACGTTTTTTAAAACGCGGTTTCCGTAATACTCTTTGGAAATGTTTTCCATTTGTAAAAGATATTCAGTTTCCAAAAAAGCCTCCTGTTTCAAATCGCAGCGTTTTTCTTTCATTTTTCCGCTGCGGCTGTTTGCTGTCTTTCAGAAAGAATCCCGCCTCTTCGTTTCAGAAGTTAGGATTTTCTACTGAAAAAATGACTCAGGGTTCTGTCTGAAAGATAGCTGTAAAAAAAAGCTGAATCTATTTATATTCGATTCCGCCCGAGCTAAACCCGGGCGGAATCGAAATCTTATGATTAGAACGACTGATTTTGATTAGAAAGTGTAGTAGTCAGCGAGAACCTGGAGATAGTTGTCGTAGACAACGCCGTCGAGCTCGAGTTCGAAAACGTCAACGTTGGTACCGCCGGCAACGTCCATCATCAGTTCTTTCCAGAGGTCTAAATCCAGGAAGTTATCGACTTCACCGTTCAGGTACTTGAAACCGTATTCAACGCCAGCCTGAACTATCATCATGTTGACCGGAACCGGCCAGGTCGAGAAGTGACCCTTGAGTCCGGCTTCATCGACTTTCGCGCTGATCTGATCGAGAACATACGCAACGTCGCCGCGTTTGTCTTCCGGAATTTCGATACCGAGCGCTTCCGGATAGCCATGATACGGAGACGGGCAGCACTGCTGCGGATAGTACGCGCCGGTGGCGAGAATCGCCTGGATCATCGCCGGCTGCATGCCGCAGTTGGTGTTGAAGAACGCCGTTTCGACGCCGTACTGTTCGACCAGGCGTGGGAGATCTTCGAGGATGAACTGCTGTGCGCCGGTAACGCCCGCGTCGCCGGTCGGATCCGGTGCCGTCGCGTCAATGAATTCGATACCCAGTTCTTCGCATTTTGCTTTCAGAACTGCGTGGCGGGCAACGATCGTCGCGTAGCTCATATGGCGCGGGAAGGAATAGTGAACAAACGTTTTGGCACCCATTTCCTGAGCCTGAAGCGCCATGCGTTCGCCCATCGCGATTTCGGCAACGCCTAAAACAACGTCCGCACGGCTGGCGATGACGTCTGGGTCTTCGCCGGCAACGCCCACGATGAACGGGAAATCCGGATAGGTTTCACGGACTTTATCGATTGCCGCGGCAGTCCCGGGAACCGCCTGAACGAAGACGATCAGATCCGCGCCCTGATTCGCGAGCTCGACCGCACGTGCGACCGTGGTTTCAACTTCATTATTGAAGTTGTCCGGGTAGGTTGCGGTGATGATTTTCCCTGGGTATTTCTTCGCCATGGCTTCACCAGCTCGGAATTCTTCTTCTCCCTGGGAAACTGTACCGGTCAAAACACCGATGACGAAATCATCCTGGCTCTTGGGGGCAAAGGCGGAAAGCGACGTGATCAGCAGAATCGCGATCATGAGGGACAGAGCAAACTTCTTCATATATTCCTCCAATTTAGGATTTTTGCAAAAACGACTGCGCTTGGAATAGTGTAACCGAGATTATCGGTTTTCTGCAAGGGAGTTAATTGAATTATTTAAAAAGCAGGTTTATTCCGTGATTTTCATCCGTGACGGCAGTTATCCCTTAAACTTAAGGGTTGAAAATTTGACGGGAACGAAACGAAATGCAGCCAACTATTCAGCCAACCGCTACCTATCCCCCCAACCCCGCCGCGATCGCTCAGGATTCGCTGACGATGGTTCTTTTTTTGACCGTTGGCTTTACGATTTTATTATTCTTTATGATTAAGATACTTTTCGATTTGCGCTCTTACCGGTACCGGTGACGGATTCATCCGGCAGGAAACGCACTTAAGAGGACACGACGGGATCCTATGGAACAATTTTTTGAAATGATACGCGCAAAGCGCGAAAGCAGCACGGCCTCGAATTTAGTCGGCGAACCTACGCTGATCGTTGGACTTGGGAACCCGGGACGCGAATATCGCGATACGCGTCATAACTTCGGTTTTCTCGTCGTTGATCGGCTTTCCGAACGGATCAACGCCCCATTTAATAAGACGCAGCATAAAGCGATTACGGCTGTCGGCGGCATTGACGGGCGTAAAGTCCTGATCGCCAAGCCTCAGACCTACATGAACCTCTCTGGTCAGGCGGTTTCCGCGCTTCTGAAATACTATAAAATTCCGCTTGAACGATTGTTGCTCGTT
The DNA here is from genome assembly GCA_034430135.1 of Flexilinea sp. GTDB lineage: Bacteria > Chloroflexota > Anaerolineae > Anaerolineales > Anaerolineaceae > Flexilinea. The sequence continues at coordinate 15,742 of DAOUFB010000112.1, forward strand.
CATGATGATTTGGACTTGCCGTTTGGAACGATTCGGATGCGCCCCGGCGGCGGATCCGGCGGTCAGAAGGGACTCGCTTCAACGATTCAGCAACTCGGGACGCAGGAGTTCGCGCGTCTTCGCTGCGGTATTGATCATCCGCCGGCGCATATGACCGTATCCGATTACGTTCTGGGTCGATTCCGAAAAGAGGAAGAAGCCGATTTATCCGCCGTTCTGGATCGTGCCGTTGACGCGGTTTCCGCGTTCGTCGGAACCGGGATTCAGGACGCCATGACGCGTTTTAACGGGAAAATCGTTTAACAATGACGCTTCAATCTCCAGCCGTTTCAGCGAATCCTGAATCCGCTTCAATTCTAAAAACGATTCAATCGCTCGGCGTTTTTAAGTCATTTCTGGAGGACCTCCAATCAGTTCGCGAGGCGTCTGGACTTGGGCTGATACGGGCGGGACGGACGCCCTGGATCACGGCGATAGCCCGAGCGCTTAACCGCCCGCTTCTCATCTTGACCGATAAACCGTCAACCGCGGCGGTTGTCTATGATGAGCTCCAATTCTGGCTCGGCGGGCGTCCGGTGGAGATCCTCTCTGCGCCGGATCCGTTATTTTATGAGCCTGGAGCATGGGATCCCGTGATTCGTGGAGAACGGATCCGCGCACTAACCGCGCTCATAAAATATCAGCTTCCGGGCAGGACGAAAAGCGAAGATGCGCCGATCGTGGTCGCTCCGCTGCGTGCGGCGATGACGCGGACCGCGGAACGAAAAAGTTTTCTGAAAAGTGTCCGCCTTTTTCGTGTCAATCAGCAGGTCAGTCCAACCGCTCTCACGCGTCTTTGGACGGAGGTTGGGTATGAGGGACGTGAAATCGTTCTTGAGCCGGGGACTTTTTCGCTTCGCGGCGGGCTTTTAGACATATGGCCCTTCACCGAAAAAGATCCGATCCGTTTTGACTTTTTCGGGGACGAGATTGACGCGATCACGTCATTTAATCCCGCGACGCAGCGAAATCGAACGAAATTGGAACGGGTTTGGATTCCGCCGGCGCGCGAAATTTTTCAATCTGCGAATCCGGATGGAACGTTCCCAGATATAGCAACCGACGAATTTCAAATCCCGCTTAAGACCGCATCGCATCATTGTCTCGTGGATTATTTACCAGCTGATACGCTGATTCTTTTCGACGATGAAGCGCGGATTTTCGAAAAAGCGGATGATATCGAAGAACAGGCGGAACGTCTCCGCCGTCAGTCTGTCGCGGAGGGCGTCCTGCCGGATGATTTTCCGCTGCCTTACGTCTCAATGTCGGAAATTGCGGACCGGCTTGCGTCCTTTATGCTAAGGAACTTAGGCGCTCCTTTTCAGGATGAGAAAGACCTGAGCGGCGAACGGATCGCCGGACGCGGGTTCGAGCCCGCTGAACGCTTCGGCGGGCGGTTGACCGATATGATCGAGAGCGCGTTCAACCGCGAAGCTGAAGGTATTTCGGTCACGATCGTCAGCCGTCAATCCGCACGGCTTCAAAAAATGATCGATGGTTCTCCGCTGAGGAGCGGGATGTCGCGATTGCCCAGGATTTTGGACGGAACGATTCATGAGGGGTTCCGCCTGTTCGAGGATGGGAAAACGCGCGCGGTTCTTTGGAGCGATCAGGAAATTTTCGGGTGGGATCGACCCGCCCCGCGCCGCAAGGTGCATCAGGCGGTTGAGTCATCCGAGGCGGGAATTGATGAGTTCAAGGCGGGCGACTGGCTCGTTCATATTGACTACGGAATCGGACGGTATGAAGGCGTTGTTACCCGAACGGTTGACGGCTCAGCGAAAGAATTTCTGAAATTAACCTATGCCGCCGGCGACGAACTTTATGTACCGGTTCATCAGACGGACCGGGTGACGAATTACATTGCGCCGGGCGGCGGTGAACCGGAACCGACGCGCCTCGGAACGGCGGAGTGGCTCTCTGTTAAACAGCATGTCCGTGAAAAAGTCGTTGAAGTCGCCGAAGATTTAATCGATCTTTACGCGAAGCGGCAGGTCGTCGATGGCTATTCTTATCCGGAGGATAGCCCCTGGCAGCAGGATTTAGAGGGTTCATTCCCCTATTTTGAAACCGAGGATCAGAAAGCGGCGATCGCGGCGGTCAAGGCGGACATGGAACGGAGCCGTCCGATGGATCGCCTGATTTGCGGGGATGTCGGGTTCGGAAAGACCGAAGTCGCGCTCCGGGCTGCGTTTAAAGCCGCAACCTCCGGAAAGCAGGTCGCGATTCTCGTCCCGACGACGCTCCTGGCTCAGCAGCATTATGAGACGTTTTCAATGCGTTTCGCGCCGTTTCCGGTCACGGTGGAGATGATTTCCCGGTTTCGTACCGCGAGCCAGCAGAAGCGGATTTTAGCGGACCTCGCCGACGGAAAAATCGACGTGATTATCGGGACTCATCGTCTCGTTTCGAAAGATGTTCAGTTTAAGAATCTGGGGCTCGTCGTGATTGACGAGGAACAGCGTTTCGGCGTCGCGCAGAAAGAACACCTTAAAAAGCTGCGCACGGAAGTTGACGTGCTAACGCTTTCCGCGACGCCGATCCCGCGAACGCTTTACATGGCGCTGACGGGAGCGCGCGATATCTCCAGTATCACGACGCCTCCGGATGACCGCGTTTCGGTCGTGACCCATGTCGGACCTTATTCGGAAAAATTAGTCCGTCAGGCGATCCTCCGCGAACTCGAACGTGACGGTCAGATTTTTTATGTGCATAATCGTGTTCAATCGATTTACGTCGTTGAACAGCAGCTTCGAAAACTCGTCCCCGAGGCGCGAATTGCGGTGGGGCATGGGCAGCTTCCGGAAAAAGAGTTGGCAGCGGTTATGGACCGTTTCTATCGCCATGAAGTTGATCTCCTCCTTAGCACCTCGATTATCGAGTCGGGTCTCGACGTCCCGAATGCGAACACGCTGATCGCGGATCGGGCGGATACGCTTGGACTGGCTCAGCTTTACCAAATTCGCGGGCGCGTCGGACGCAGTTCGCAGCGGGCATATGCCTACTTCTTTCGGAATACGAAACCGACCGCGGACGGGCTCGAACGGCTCGAGGTCATCGCGGAAAATTCACAGCTGGGCGCCGGCTATTCGATCGCGATGCGCGATCTGGAAATGCGCGGTGCGGGCGAGCTTTTGGGTCATAAACAGAGCGGCGCCATTGCTGCCATCGGGTTCAACCTTTATACGCGCATGTTGGCGCAGGCAGTGAAAACGGTTCGCGACCTGCGCGGCGTTGAAATCAAGGATGAGGACATCGAGCTGACCCGCGAAATGGGGCTTTTATTCGATCCGATCACGGTCGAGCTGCCGCTCGATATCGCGATTCCGGACGATTACGTTGCCGATCGAACGACGCGGATTAAGCTGTACCGCCGGATTGCCGCGGTTCATGACTCGGTGAAGCTGGATCTATTGCGTGACGAATTCGGCGATCGGTTCGGCCCGATTCCGGAGCCGCTCGAGAACCTGTTCTTTCAGATTGAGGTCAAGATTCTGGCTGAACGCATCGGGTTAACGGCGGTCGTCAAAGAAAACGTCTCCATCGTGCTGAAATTTCCGCCGCTTCCGACCGGGGTCGAAAGTCGGGGGCTGAACG
>DAOUFB010000113.1:0-4968 GCA_034430135.1 Flexilinea sp.
TCATCGTTAACGGGTATGGAATTGCGCCGGCGATGGCGGTTATACGATCGCTCGCTGAGAAGAACGACCGCCGATCGGTTTATTTGCTCCATGGGGACGTTTCGAACTGGTTCGAGGATGAACTGAATCAGCTCAAAGAGCGCATGAAACTCACCGTCATGAGAGTGGAAGGAGCCGCCGCGGTTGGTTTTATTGGCAAAGCGAACCCAGATCGGCTGGACGTTTACGTTTGCGCGGGCGGCGAACTCAAGAAGGCTGCTCATTCCATGATTAAGGCGTTGAAAATTCCTGCGTCGAACCAGTGGATCGAGTAAAATCGGGTACAATTCACCCGACGGCGCAGCCGTGCCGCTTCTATATATGTGGAGTTAAAAAATGAGTTTACCTGTGATTCAGATCGGGAATCCGATTTTACGGAAAAAAAGTCATAAAATTTCCAAGGTGACCGCCGAGACGCGTCACCTTGCCAAGCAGATGTTGGAAACGATGCGCGAGGAGCATGGTGTTGGTTTAGCAGCTCCACAGGTGGGACAGCTGGTCCGCCTCATCGTCGTTGAGTATCCGGAAAATGACGAAATCGAGGATTCTCCAACCCTGACGTATCAGGTTGTCAATCCGGAAATTATCTGGCGTTCGGAAGAAATGACGATGGGCGTTGAGGGTTGCTTATCCGTGCTCGGATTGGCGGGGGAAGTTGAGCGCCATGAGTCGATTAAGGTCAAAGGTCAAGACATTTACGGACGCCCGATTAAGTACGACTTGAGCGGCTGGATTGCGCGTATCTTTCAGCATGAAATCGACCATTTGGACGGAATTTGCTACGTGGACCGGTCGGAAAACGTCTGGCAGCTGGAAACCGCTGCCGATGAGAAAGGCGACGCTCCGGCGGCGGCATCCGCTTAACTTTGAAGTGAGTTTCAGCGCGTGCGACTAACGCATATTTCTCTGACAAATTTCAGATCTTACGCCCGTTTGGAAAGCGACATTCCAGACGGGATTTTGCTATTGAGGGGCGGAAACGCGGTCGGGAAAACTTCGATTTTGGAAGCGCTGTTTTATTGTGCAACGTTTTCATCGGCTCTTGCGTCGCAGGATCGGCAGCTGATGCGCTTTGAAACTGAATCAGAAGATCCAGCGGTCACGCGCATTGTCGTTTCCTACGAGACCGGCGCTAAGGCGCATAAAATCGAAGTGAGGATTATTTTAGAGGGGCGGGACGCGGGACGTCGGCTTCGAAAGGAAATTCTTTTCGATGGTCGGAAAACGACCGCACAATCCGCGATCGGCGAGTTCCCTGCCGTTCTTTTCCTCCCGCATATGACCGAGATGATAACCGGTGCGCCGAGTGAACGTCGGCGCTACTTAAACATTCTCCTGTCCCAGGCGATTCGCGGTTACGCTCGGGTCCTAAGCCAATATTCGCGCGCCGTTCTTCAGCGGAATGCACTGCTGAGGACGCTCGCAGAGCGGGGCGGTGATCCGAATCAATTAGCCTATTGGGATCAACTGCTGGCGGCGCAGGGCGCATATTTAACGCTGCATCGTGCGCAGGCGATCACGTTTCTCGAAAGAACGGCGAGCGCCGCGTCGGAACGGCTGACCGAACGGGGCGAGATCCTGACGCTGAAATATCAGCCGGCGTTAAGGAACGCTGACTTTCGGGACATCCTTTCTTTGGACTCAGAAAGTGAGCAGCTGAAGGCGCTGACGGAACGGATTCAATCGGATTTAACCACGGAACGGCGGCTCGATATCCGCCGTGGAACGACTTCAATCGGTCCGCACCGGGATGATTTTCGCATAGATGCGAACGAGATCGACGTCGGCGTTTACGGCTCGCGCGGTCAGGTTCGAACCGCGTTGTTGGCGCTGAAATTCGCCGAAGTAGAATGGCTTCGCGAAAAAACGGGCATGGCGCCGCTGCTGCTGCTGGATGAGACGTTCGCAGAGTTGGACCAGACCCGGCGCAAGGAATTAGTGCGCTATCTTCAGGACGCGGGTCAGGGGATTATTACGACGACTGATTTGCCTGAGTTCGACGCGGATTTCGCGTTGCGGCGGACGATATGGGAAGTTACGCCCGGCGGGCTGCGAAAAGAGTCGGCGTCCGGATCAGAAGAGACGGTCGGTGCATAGCTGCTGGTCCGCTTGTGTACGGCGGTTGGTGATGCGTTCCGGGCGGTGGGGTGATGAGCCGGCTTGCTTATAACGGCGAACGGGTCGGTGTTCCGGCTTGCCTTGGGTACGTTGGGGGCGTTGGGGCGGTTTTCCGGATAACGAAAAGGGCGCGGTCCGCAGCGTCGGTTTCTGCGGGGATGGGAAGGCGGACAGGAATGCGCGATTCGAATGTTCCGCCGAGTTGTGATAGTGCGTTTTCAGCTTCGGCGATCTCGTGGTCCGAGGTTGCGGATTTTTGCGCAATCATGCAGCCGCCGATCTTGACAAGTGGGAGAAGGTATTCGCTAAGCGCTGGAAGCTGGGTCACGGCACGTGCCGCGGCGAAATCGAAATTTTCGCGTAGATTGTCGTTCCTGCCGGCGTCCTCAGCGCGCGCGTGATGAAGCGTCACATTGTCCAGCCCCAACGTTTTGCAGACATGTTCACAGAATTTAAGCTTTTTCCCGACGGCGTCCATGAGCGTCAGTTTCATTGTTGGGAAGATGATTTTTAAGGGGATGCCCGGGAAGCCAGCGCCTGTTCCGACGTCGACCAGTTTTTTCCCGCTTAAGTCACCGCTGGTGCGGATAACGGTCAGCGAATCGAGAAAATGTTTAAGTCGGATGTCATTCGGTTCGCGGATCGCGGTCAGGTTGAATTTCGCGTTCCAATCAAGGAGTTCGATGAGATAACGTTCGAATAGCGCAACGTGTTTTTCGGATAGAGAAACGCCGATCAGTTGCGGCGTGAAGAGACCGTAGTCGGCTTGCGGAGCGTGGTTTTCTTTTATTTCAGACATGACTTGATTATAGCCGTGAAGAGGGTGCATTTACTCCATCAACTCACAGACTCCATGCGCCAAATCGTTTTTTTATATAATTGCGTAATTACGCAGGATATGGTATAAATCTGAGGGAGTTTGCTGGTGTAGGATGGTTTTTCAGCAAACCGGAAGGAGCGTAAGATTAGTACACAAGATTTTCGCGTAAATGAATCGATTCGGACGCCCGAGGTTCGGGTTATCGACCATCAGGGAAATAACATCGGCGTTATTTCAACGTATGAAGCGTTGAAGATGGCGCAGGATGCGAATATGGATCTGGTTGAAGTTTCGCCGAATGCAGCACCGCCTGTCTGCCGTGTGATGAACTTTGGGAAGTTCCTGTATGAACGAATGAAGAAGGAGAAGGAAGCTCGCAAGTCTCAGACGAAAATAGAAATCAAAGAGATTCGTTTGCGTCCAAAGACGGGGGATCATCATCGATCTTTCAAAACGCGGGATGCTCGCCGTTGGTTGATGGCTGGGATGAAAGTCCGCGTTACGATTCGGTTCCGCGGGCGTGAGATTACCTATCCGGAGTTAGCGCTGGAAGATCTGCGCGAGATTGCGCATGATTTGGGCGATATTGCCTCCATTGAGCAGGCGCCGGGCATGGAAGGGCGAACGATGGGGATGCTCCTCGCGCCTAACATGAAGAAAATCGCGAAGATTAAAGAAGAGCGTGCGAATAATCCGGATCTTGAGGCAGAGTTCGAGGACTCGTTTGAAGATGAAATAGACGAAGAAGAGGACGAGGACGAATAGATCCGCGTTTCGTCCTGATTTCCCGTGCTTCTGTTTTGCGTGCCTTGATTTCCATGTATAATTCACTGGCTAATCCGTCGAGAGGATTTAGTGGTTTGCGCTAATGACTCCGACGCTAAACTATAAGGAGTTTTGTTGTGCCGCGAAAAATGAAATTATCAGGTAAACTGAAGCTGAAAACCCACAAAGCGACTTCCAAGCGTTTTCGCTTGACGGGTTCCGGCATCGTCGTTCGTACCAAGGGCGGTAAGAGCCACTTGCGCCGCCGCACTTCGGAGCGTACGAAGAAATTGTTGTCAGAGATGATTCCGGTTGAGGGTAAGAAGATTATCCGCCGCGTGAAACGTCTCGCGCCTTACATGGCGTAATTATCGGTTCGAATTAATTGCTGCTGCCGGGTGTTTGCAACGGGTCCACATAGACCGACGTCCGGGGGTTAAGCAAAGGAGTATAAAACATGGCTCGTGTTAAGGGCGGTCCTCAGGGACATCGCCGTCACAAGAAGTTATTGAAATTAGCGGAAGGCTTCCGCGCGACGCGATCGAAGCTTTACCGCCGTGCGAATGAAACGCTGTTATCCGGTTTAGTCTACGCGTTCCGCGATCGCCGCGTGCGCAAGCGCGATCTGCGCCGCCTCTGGATTTCGCGTATCAACGCCGCTGCCCGGTTAAACGGAATTTCTTATAGCCGCCTGATTTCGGGGTTGCACAAGGCTGATATCGCTCTGAATCGCAAGATGCTTGCTGATTTAGCCGTGCGTGATCCGGAAACGTTCACTGCGATTGTGAAAGCCGCAAAGGCGTAAGAATAATAAATCAGGATTAGCAGGAAAACCGCCCATGATTCATGAGCGGTTTTTTTTGGATTTGAATCTATCCTGGCGAGTGTTGCTGTTTTTTGCGGAGTTCCATGTAGATAAAGTCAGGATCTCCGCCTTGTGAAATTAAGTCTTCCGGCATATTTTTTCGCTCGAAGCCTAATCTGTCATATAACGCAATCGCTTTTTTATTCTCCGGATTTGGAACTACCCATACTAGTTCCGCGCCGTTCCGAAATGCCTCGTCTATTGCATACGAAAGAGCTTTTGTTGCAATACCGCGGTCTCGCGCAAATGCAAACAGCTTAATGTCCAGTGAAGCATGATTATGATTCTCTTTATCGGATAACGTAAAATAAGTTTCGCAAATTCAAATAAATAGACATAGCTTCTTGCCATCGGTATGATT
>DAOUFB010000114.1:0-7508 GCA_034430135.1 Flexilinea sp.
TCTTTGTATACCTCATCTGTTCTCACAAGGGTTTCATGGTGTCCAGGTTTTTGTCCGCACCCCCACGTGAGAATAACCTTTCCAAAAGCAACGCAATCTCTCCACCTGCAGATCCCCTGTACATATGTGCTTCGTCAAGTACAATTAGCAGTTTATTATCGGATGAATCATGCAACCATTCTTTGGTACTATTCCAAATATTCGCCTCTCTTTGACGCATAAGCGTATATTCGAGCATAGAATAGTTTGTAATAAATATATCCGGAGGGTATTTTTGCATTTCAAAACGTGTAATAAATTCAGGATCATAGTCAGAGGGGCTATGTATATTTTTTCCAAATTATCTATAAAAATTTTTAACCCATCTTCACCATGTCTAGCAGGATATTTGTTAATTGACTTCAAACCCGCAATATTCAACTCTTGGCGTTTCCGCTCCTCGCTGTTATCATTCGGAGAAATTAGATAACTTTCTCTAAAAGTGTTGGCAAGTTCACGACTGCTCGAAGGTTTTGCATCACCTGCGTAGGGAGTTCTCCCTGTATACATTCCAAAATGAGGAACTCTAGTTGCATGAGAATCTTCAATAAAAATTCTTTTAAACGCCTCAGAGCCAAGAATTTTTCGAAACCTTCCCAATTGATCAGAAACCAACGCATTCATTGGGTAAATAATCAAAGTTCTGATACCAGTTTTCTTAAAAGATTGAGGACGCTTATTTGCTTCATCAATCAATTTTGAAAGTATCGGCCATATGAAACACTCAGTCTTACCTGAGCCAGTACCAGTAGAGACAAATAAATCTCTGCCAGCAATGTATTCTTCTAATGCAGAGACCTGATGTTCAAAAGGATCAGCAAATACACCCAGGTGATTGTCAATTAGTTTCCTTAAGAAGACTTTTATATGATCTGGAATACGTTGAGATTCAACAATTCCGTTCTTGCGCTTTTTATATGAGGCTGAAGTTTCAATATACGGTTCTCTTGAGATATTCGTGCTTTCAGAGCACTTTTCTCCTAAAATATCGTCAACATAAGCAAGCAAAGTTTCACTATTTGCTAAATAGTCTGATTTAATGTAGTTTGATAACCGGTTCCGTATTTCCTTGTAGTATTGCTGAACACCGTTACCTTCCATATTTATTCTCCTATCATCTCAATGCCTATGTTTTCAAACACTTCATGAATAAACTTAAGATACTCATTTTTTATGATAAACTCGCTTTTATTATTGTATGTCCTGCATGGCCAGGAACAAAGCAACATTAAATAATACTCTCTATTCGGCAAGTGTCCGCCCAAAGATATTTTTGAGTATAATCCGTCAATGATTTTTACCCGTGCTTTTAATGAATGTCCATAATGCCTTTTTATCGCATAATAGAGCCTCCGATATTCATAATCTGTTAAACCGTCTGTCCCCATGTTTGGAAGGTCATCGCAATATAACATTTCTTCGTTGTAGCGCATTACCCGATAATATATGTGCTTAGTTAAATCGCGTGCGACAGTTTTTTCCGTAGTCATCGTATTCGTCCAAGAAGAAGAAGGCGCAGAATCGGTTATCGGATTAAAGTATTCCAAACTGTCTTCAGTAATCTCTCTCGGGGAAAATAAAGCAAGATCAAACATGGAAGAAACATATTCATCACAATTCAAAGTGTCCCGGAGCAACACATCACGCCAAGAAACAGAATACTCAATATCATCAGAATATATACCAAGTCCATCAACGCATGTCTCCTTACTTAAGCCATAAAGTAAATGCTTTGAACCTATTTGGAGTCCCCTGTGATAATTCGCCAAACGATTATAGTTTGACGAATTGGTAAGTAAAAAGCCTGTCTCTTCATACAAACGTCGGATGAACACAGAAATGTACTTTTGATCCTCCTGAATTAACATTTCTTTTATTTCCGGAAACAAATTAACGAACTTTTTCGTTAATTTATTCAGGAGAGCTGTTTGCCCATGTTTCGAAATTCCTTCATCAGTGCGAGCAGATTCCAAACACCATCGACCAAGAGCAGAATAAATAACTCTGAAAATATATGAGTCACTTGGTTCATCAGCGTAATTTGTAATACCCATATCTGATGCCATTACTTTGATCAATTCATTCATACCAAAAACCACTTTTCAAACACTTCTTTATAATCGCAGCGATGAACATATTTTATAAGGGATTCAGAGACGTTAAAAGCATTCTCATCCATAACATCACTTAAATATGGAATAATGCTAAAGACCAGTACTGCGCACGCATTTATTTCGTCGCAAATGAACTCAGTAATTCTTTCAGATAATAACCGAGAAAATCCAAGTTCCATCGCTATTTTAATTACATTGTCTCGGTGTCGATTTTCTCGAGGAATCTCCGTGGAATTTATTTCTTTTTCTTCAAATAAAGATGGTTCTTCATCCGGCTCAATCGCTCTGAGAAAACCAGGAATATGAGATAAATTAATATAATAACTATAAGTCATAAATTCCTTCGGCAAATAAAATAAAGTCTTCTCATACGTAACAGACAGTATAATTATCTTCGACTTGTATTTATCTAATATTGATATCAGAATTGACTCATTAATGTTTCCCAAAAAATTATCTAATATAACGATTCTTCCACTATTCGCGATTGAGGATCTAATTCGGTTTTCATCAAAATCAGATGAGAAAGAAATTGTACAAACAGGCTCGTTCCCAGTTAAGGTGTTTGAAACGCATCGCGCAAGCGTGTACGCATAATTCTTGTTGCAAATAATTGGCTTTCCTTTGAAAAGGATATTGGATAAATAGACAGTCAGCATCTTATTAATGGGTAACGGGCAATTTTCCACATGGATACTTTTAAGATTGTATACAAGGGACTCTCGAAATTCGTCCATGTCCAACGGGGCAACAGGAGAAGATGATTCTTCACGTAAAGGTTTTGCAGCGGATGCTTCTTTTAAGCTTTGAATCGAAATCTCGAGTTCTGTTTTTTCCTTTCCAATTCTTTTTATGGATTCATCAAGGAATGCATTCCGCTTTTTCAACTGTTCAACTTGTATAGATGTAGAATCTTTTTCTTCCTTAGCCAATTCATAAGAATCTAAAAGTTTCCGGTGTTGGACCTCCAGTTTTTTAAGGTCTTTCAACTTGGTTGTAAGTTCTGTCAACCGTTCATTTGCCTTTTCTAAAGCCTGTTCGCATTTCACAGTTTTCTTTTCACTACTTCGAAGTTCCTCCCTAACATCGTTAATAGCAGCCTCTGATTTCTGCTGCTTTTGATCAATTGATTTAAGCAGAGAAACCAGGTCCGAAATCGTTGCCAATTGCTCGTCATCATAATCCATATCAATTAATTTTAAAAAAGCAGGCACATTTTCAGAGAAAAAAGATTGGTATAAGGCATGGACATATGATGATATTTCTGACTCACCATCTTCTTGATATTTTTGAACAACAGACCGAACATCATTTACTAAGCAGCTTATATTTTCTTCTATAAAAGACGATATAAACCGATGTTCTCTATATCGGACAAGAAGTTTTATCACTTCATTATTACGTATAGTAGATGCTCTAAAACCAGGACGTAATTTGGAAAACTCTTTAGGATGCTTCTTAAAACAAGAGGCCAATTTTTTATGAGGAATGACTGAACATATTTTCTTATACTCTTCTTCAGATAATTCAGAAAAGTTATTCATAATTTTCCTCCTCCATTATTATAGTTTTGAGAGCTTTATTTATATATCCTTTGTTTTTACTATCAATCAGATACTTCATAATATCCTCTGATTGATTTCCATCTATTTCCATGTCGAATGGAACTGATACCCAGTAATAAGCCAAAGCCTCTCGCATCCTTTCAGATACCGTTTTCTCTTCACTAACCGACTTCGTAATTATCTTTAGTTTGTAATTTCCATCATACTCAATAATAGATGAGGTTTCAGTAAGAAACACTTTTTGACCAGGATATAGCTTCTCAACTCCTCGTTTTGAAAAATAATAAAACATACCATTTTTAGGTACAGTAAATTTTGTTTCTGTCAGGTGTTGTTCATCCAGCGAACTTTTCTTAGTTGAAAATTCTGTTACTGCGACGGTCATTTCCGCATTCTTTTCTAAAATCTTTAGCAAGCTGTTAATATGTATTTTTGTGATATTATTACTGATTTCATGCATAAAGCTGCGAGAAGCGCTTGTATTTCCCCCTGCTTGTAAAATAAAGGAGGAATAAACAAATACAGTATTTTTAGCCACACAAAGCACTTCACTATGTTCATGTGCAGGAGGCCATAACAGTGCCAACTCCTCAGAGGTGCTTAATTTGTAGTCCCAAGAACAAAGAATAGCATCGAGCAGAGGATTTATCGTTGTAAATGTAACGATAATCGCGCTGAAAGTGCGATTATTCATGGTTAACGTTTGCAACGAGCCGTCTATTTTAACACTTGAGTTATTTCCAAACAGATTTTTTGCGGCATTTTCCCCGACACAAACGATGAAATATTTAACATTTGTATATAAGTTTGTCCCTTTTATATATTTTGCTGTAAATTCAGTATCTTCTCCTTGAATTTTGAAAAAGGCTGGACGAGTGGCATTGAATAATTTATATTCACGTTTAAATTTACTTGAAGTAATTGATATGCAATACGACTCGGAGTATTTTTCTATGATAAATTTTTCTGGAGTTTCGTCAAGAAAATTTTCATGATTTATACTTTTCGTGAAAAACGGGCGAGGATCTTGGGAGGTTCTAACTTCAAGACTCGAATTGGTACTCTCGTATGCGGTGATTTCTGCATCACTGAAAATAAAGCTCATATAAAAAGCTTTATTTTTACTCTTATAGTAAAATTCAGCTCCGCCTTGCCGTTTATTTCTGATTGAATGAGAAACCGGGTCGCTTCCATATTGTCCAAGATACAGCTTGCAATCTATATCATTGTTTCCACTTCTATGCTTAAAATGAGGTGATACAAATTCACTGTGTCGGGCTGCTAAAAAAACCTCCTCCTCGCAGCAAAGACACACGTACCTAAATGGTTCATTATCACTATTAGCATTAGCATCATTTGCGGAGACAGTAATCTGCAACAGGGTGTCAAAAGCTTTTAGCACCGTTTTTCCTTCTTTCCACTACCTTAGCTTTAAGGATATGGCACAATATCCTACAATCAACTGACATATCCGGAATCTGTTTGAGAATATTATCACTGGATATGGCGTTAGTTTATCATGTTTCGAACGAAAATTCAATCCCGTTTTGGGTCGTTACCGTCATATTATGAATTGGTTTCGACAGTAATTCAAAGATTTTTCAGATGTTTGTCCGATTGTTTACTACAATGCCCCCCGCACATCAATGAATCGGGACACGGAACAAAAAAAGCCCGTTCCCGGGCTTTTATATCATTTACTTGATCTTCTTGAGATCACGGTACTCCGACCTCAATTTCCAACAGCGCACCGCCGCCTCGCGCTGGATCGCGAAATTCATTTTTGACGCACCCGCGACGCGTTCCCGGAAATAAATCGGAATCTCCGTAAACTTAAAGCCCAACCGTGTCGCGACGAAATTCATCTCCACCTGGAACATATACCCATTCGCCTTAATTCGATCGAGCGGCATCGCTTCCAACGTCTCGCGCCGCCAGAGCTTGTAACCGCCGGTCGCGTCATGAATCGTCAAGCCTAAAATCGTCCGTGCGTAGAGATTCCCGAACCCAGACAGCAGCTTTCGGAACAGCGGCCATTCTTCATCCAGCTTCCCGCCCTTGACATACCGTGACCCAATCGCGACATCGTATGTTTTCAATTCCTCCGCCAAAAGCGGAATCTTATCAATCGGATGTGAAAAATCGGCGTCCATCTGCCCGATGAAATCCGACCCATTCTCAAGCGCCCATTGGAAACCCTGAATATATGCCGTACCCAAACCGAGCTTCCCCTTCCGGTGCATGACATGGATACGCTGATCGTACTTCTCACGCAGTTCTTCTGCGAGTGCACCGGTTCCATCCGGACTATTATCATCCACGATTAGAACATTCAGCCCATCCATTCCGAGTCCAAACACTTTTTCCATTAACAAAGGGAGATTTTCTTTTTCGTTGTAGGTCGGGATAACAATCGTCGTCTTCATCAGGCTATTTTTCCTTTTTTAAGGTTTTTCTGGGTCAATCGCCGCGATTAGCCGCGATTAGCCGAACATACCGCGAACACTCATGCGGACTTCCCAACGGCGAAAACAGCCGCCAGGCTATCCGAATTATAGCGCAAAATGCACCAAATGGCAGGTGAAGCAAAAACCGCGAAAATCCCGGAAGCGTTGACGATGGACTGGCGGACATGAGAAGCAGAGCAAAAAGAGACGCAATCAGCGGACATATCCGACGCCGCTGCCGACTCGGTCAATCATTTCGCGCCGCTTCGCTTCGGTAATCTTTCCGCGGACCGTATACGATTCATCGAATACAGCCGATTGACTCATCCGTTCCAGTTCCCGTTCCCGATATTCAGCGACGGTCATAACTGGACGTGCGGGGGCGCCCACCGCGACCATTCCGGGCGGAATTTCACCGCTGACGACCGCGCCGGCACCGATGACCGCGTAGTCGCCAATCCTTGAACCCGGTAAAATAATCGCACCGGCGCCGATAAACGCGCCGGTCCCGATTCGAACCCGAGCGACCTTCGCGTACCCAACGAAAGGCAACGTCGAAGCGTCATGCGCCAAAATCATCGCCGCGGGTGCAATCGTGACCCGATCGCCAATTTCAATCAGCCAGCAATGCGACGCGTCGATGATGACGCCGGGTTGAATATTCGTGTCTTTTCCGATCTGTAAGCCTCGTTTTTGAAGTGTGTCCAAATCAGGACCCGTCAAACGAAGCTTAATTCTCAGCCAATGGATCCAATGTTTCAGGCGATTCATCGTTTACGCTTTTCGGTTCAGGCTTGCGTCAGTCGAAAAGCCATCGGGATAACGGCGCGCAATCTTCGCTAAATTTCGTTCCGCAATTTCAGAGAGAGGAACACCTATGCCGTCCGCGTAAACAGCGATGTACCAGAGGATATCGCCCAGCTCGTCGATGACCTTGTCCGGATCATAGGGGTGTCCATGCACAAAAACTTTTTTAGTCAGGTTCGCGAGCTCGCCCGCCTCACCGGCAATCGCCAGCGACCAGCTCATATGCGTCTCGCGCTCGTCCATTTTTCCCTTGCGTGTCCAAAGACAGCGCGACTGATATTCGTCTAAGCCCTGAATCTCCGTCATGTTCTTCTCCTCCGTAATTTTCTATGATTATACGGCATCAATCGCCGTCTAAAGCTAACGAAGAAGAAACGTAAACCGTGTACCCATCGCGCGCCGCCGCTTCTCGAATCCTGGCGATCAGGTCATCGTCCCGTGAATACTCAAGAAGATAAACGATTAGCCCAGATGACTTAACATGCGCTAAATAATCACGGAAGTAAAGTTCGTCATCGGGCATTTGGGCGGAAAAA
>DAOUFB010000115.1:0-4946 GCA_034430135.1 Flexilinea sp.
GTCAACTTTCGCCGAGATCGGAGCCTTGGTAATCCCAACCGGAGCAAATTCAGGGTTGTGAATATTCTCAGGACGAATACCGAAGACAACTTCCTTGCCATCCATGCCCTTGTAAATATCCTTGCGATCGTCCGGAATCTGAACCGAGAAAGCTGAATGGTCAACGAAAACGCTGCCACCATCCACACGGATTTTTGCATTGAAGAAGTTCATGGACGGAGAGCCGATGAAACCGGCGACGAATAAGTTCTTCGGGGTGTTGTAAAGGTTCTGCGGCGTATCCAGCTGCTGGACAATCCCCTTATACATGACGGCGATACGATCCGCCATCGTCATAGCTTCGACCTGGTCATGGGTAACATAGATGAACGTGGTCTGGAGGCGCTGGTGCAGCTTGCTAATTTCGGAGCGCGTCTGGACGCGGAGTTTCGCGTCAAGGTTCGAAAGCGGTTCATCCAAGAGGAAGACCTGAGGATTTCGAACAATCGCGCGTCCTAAAGCTACACGTTGGCGTTGACCACCCGATAACTCACGCGGCTTACGATGGAGAAGGCGTTCGAGACCAAGAGAAGCGGCGGCTTCATTTACGCGCTTTTCGATTTCAGATTTCGGCATCTTGCGAAGCTTCAGACCAAACGCCATATTGTCGAAAACGGTCATGTGCGGATACAGAGCGTAGGACTGGAAGACCATCGCGATATCGCGATCCTTCGGAGAAACGTCGTTGACGACACGATCGCCAATCAGAATCTCACCATCCGTAATCTCTTCCAAACCGGCTAAGCAGCGCAACGCGGTCGATTTACCGCAACCCGACGGACCGACGAGAACGAGGAACTCTTTATCCTTGATCTCAAGCTGGACGTCCTTTAAAACCTCGACATCCCCGTATCGTTTCCAAACGTGATTATAAGTTACACTTGCCATTAAAAAATCCTCACTTTCTGTAGAATATAGTGACTTGATTTTACTTCTTAATGGATTGATTGGTCAAGGTAATAATAAGTGGAATAATGCGCGGAATGTCATGTTTTGGTACAACGTTTGTCATACTGTTCAATTTAACAAAAAACCCCGCAGTGCCGCTCGCCGCATGGTTTTGAACCTGCATAAGCAGGTGGGTTAACCTGTTCCGAAACGCTGCCTTGACCAAAGCCTATCGCATTATCTCGGATATGAAGGAACCCCTTTCAAAAGTGTTGGCCCAAAACGATACGCGGTTCCACGAACACCTCAGGGTTAATCGATTTATACCACGAATTAAGCAGAGTATCAACCTAATTTAAGCGCTCAAAAAAATCTCATGGATTACGGGCAAAAAAATAAAAAAGACAAAGATAACCGCACGGAAACCCTTGACATTATAGAACTCTCGTTCTATAATGAAAACTATGGAACCGCCGAACATCTGTCAAACGCAGTCATTTCCGATAACCGGGCGACACCAGGGATTATACATCATCTTTGGAGCACATGCGGCGAGCGGAGCATTATTAAAATTGTCTGCAAGTCTGTCGTTGTCACAGACGGTTCGGATTCTTGACTGCGGAAACCGAGCCAATATGTATACCGTAGCCAAAGAGCTGCGGCGGTTGACAAACGATCCGGCGGCGGCGATGAATCGAATCTCGATTTCACGAGCGTTTACCTGCTATCAGGTCGAAGCGCTCCTCAATAGCGTCCGTTCGTTTCAGCACACGCCGATTCTTATCCTTGACCTTCTCGCAACCTTCTTTGATGAAAGCGTATGCGACGGCGAAATTCAACGGCTTTACGCAAATAGCCTTAATTGCCTACGCGAAATTAGCCAATCAAACCTCATCTTGATCGGGGCAAAAGGCATACCCGCCCGTGCGCAGAAACGTGCTGGAATGATGGTCGAACTGCGAGATATTGCGGATGATTTCATAATCTAGGAAGCGCCGCTCGCTTCACTATGCGAAATTCATGAGCAGCTGACGCTGTTCTAACGAGAAGAGAGGAGACAAACATTATGGGACGAACGATCCAATCTGCGACACAGACCTGGCAAGAAGAGGAACAGGCGCTTGCTCGTTTCGCGCGTGCACTGCGCCGCGAAGACCAACGCTGCATGGCGGAGCTCCTTGATCTTTCACGGCTGCATATCGCTGAGGCATCCTATGCGTCGAACCTTTACCCGATGGATGTTTTTTTAATCAGCATGCTCCTCGAAGCATACAAAAAAATCCGCCGAAGCGAACTCAGAATCGCGGAACTCTGTCAAAAACTGGGAATTGAAGCACCGGCAGAGCAGGATCATTCGTTCACGACCAACATTCGCAGTCTCATCGCCTCGGCGGAAGGGCAGGAAGACGGATCATGTTAACGACGCACGGCTGGCTTCTCGACTCATATGAGGATGAGAAAGACGGCGTCCGTCTCTGGTTCATTCTGGAAGACGGAGCAAGGGTTATGCTCCGCCAACAAATCAGAATCACATTCTACGTCTACGGACCTGCTGATCGTCTCCATCAATGCTGCCTGATGTTGAAGAAGATGAACGGGATCATCGGGATGAACCGCGCAGAAAAACAGGATGTTTTCAAACCTGAACCACTCTGCGTTCTTGAGATTCTAACCGACAGCCCGACGAATCAGGCGCGAATCTTTCGTCAACTCAAAAAGCGTTTCAGCGACCTGACGTTCTTCAGCGCAGATCTCCCAGTCCAGATCCACCATGCGGCGCAGCACGGAACGTTCCCGATGGCATATTGCGATTTGACCTTCAATGAAACAAACGGCGAAATCGAATCGCTTCATGTCCTGAATTCGCGATGGGATATTGCGCCAATTCTCCCGCCTCTGCGTATCTTGTCGCTCGAACCCGACCGCGTTCCGTCGCAAGAAGCGCCAAAATTCATCCGGATCGACTCCGCCGGACTACGCTCTCAGCGCATCCCGCTCAGCGACCGCAGCAAAATTATCCCCGCGCTGAATCGGATTATCGAGACAGTCGACCCGGATTTAATCCTTACGCATTACGGCGATAATTGGCTGTTTCCACTTCTGCTCGAACTTGAGACTGAGCTGGGTAAAGCGAATAACGCGGCTGAAACCGACGAACAAAGCCTTAAGATCAATCGGGATTCCGAACGTAAACTGCGCTGGAAAAAGGAGACGAGTTATTTTTCCTATGGACAGGTCATCTACCGCGGTCAGGAGGCGCATCTTTTTGGGCGGTGCCACCTTGACATCAAAAACACGTTGATGTGGAAAGAATATGGACTGGACGGAACGCTTGAAACCGCGCGGGTTACGGCGCTTCCCATCGAACAGGCAGCGCGCTCTTCGCCAGGGTCAGGGATCTCCGCCATGCAAATCCTAACCGCGCTCGAACGCGGAGTTCTTGTCCCGGAGCAAAAACAACAAATCGAAAGTGTCAAAACTGGAACAGAATTGATCCGTGCCGACCGCGGCGGGCTCGTCTATCAGCCAATTACGGGATTCCATACAGATGTCGCGCAAATCGACTTTGCTTCAATGTATCCGGCGATCATCATCAATGGAAACATCTCCCCGGAAGTACCGCTTCCAAACGGGCTCGAACCCTCGTCAAAGGAACTGGGCGTCGTTCCAGCAACGCTGAAGCCGCTGTATGAAAAGCGTCTCGAGTTCAAACGCCGTCTCATGGCGTTCCATGATAAAAGTGCGCTGCTCGCGAAAAACTACGCATCACGGGCATCCGCGCTAAAATGGCTTTTGGTCGTTTGTTTCGGATTCTTGGGCTATAAGAATGCCAGATTTGGGCGCATCGAAGCTCATGAAGCGGTTACAGCGGGCGGACGCGAGATCCTGCTGCGCGCGAAACAGATCTGCGAATCGATGGGCTTTCGCGTCCTGCATATGTACGTCGACGCGCTCTGGATCACCAAGCCTGGAGCGCATACCGTAGCAGACTTCGACAGCGTTTTAGATGAAATTTCACGTCAAACGAAGCTCTGGATTTCGCTGGATGGGATTTATCGCTGGATCGCGTTTCTTCCGTCACGCTCGAATGATAACGTTCCCGTGCCGAATCGTTATTTCGGCTGTTTTCAGAACGGGAGTCTCAAGATTCGCGGACTCGAGCTGCGCCGCCATGATAGTCCGCCATGGGTCACAGCGATTCAAAGCCAGATTCTAAATATCCTGTCTCGTGCCTGGGACACGCGGCAAATTACAGAACTGATTCCGATCGCGTTTCGCATTTTCGTTGACGCGCTCAAACGCCTTAACGAAGGAACGGTCAACCGGGAAGACCTCCTCTTGACAATTCGAATCAGCCGCGAACTCGAAGCATACAAGTCGCCGCCGGCGGCTGTCCGCGCAGCACTCCAGCTTATGGAACGCACGGGAAAACGCACGAGTCCCGGACAAAAAGTGCGCTTTCTATTCGTCGAGAGCGAATCCGGCGTTTATAACTGGGATCAGCCCATCGAAGAATATCCGCCCGAACCCATTGATCGGCCAAAATATCGCGAACTCTTAGCGCGTGCCGTCAGCTCGGTTCTTTGGCCGTTTGGAATCAGTGCCAAAGACCTAAGTGACTATGCGAATGGAACGCTCCAGCTCAGGCTTGAGGGAGTTTAAAGCTGCGATAAGAGAATGTTTTGCCAATAGCGCACCTTTTTACAGAAGCGATTCAGCGTATAGAAGCAGCACGCGTGCTGATACGCCGCTATCCAGAATCGTACAATATACGAAGAGAATACCTGACCGGATCAAACGTTCAAAGCGTCATGCGGCTAACGCCTCAGCTAATTACATAAAGAAGACGAGCGGCTTTTGGGCACGCTCGTCAGAATCACAGGACACAGGAAAATCGAGTGGGACGTTTATTCCAAGCGGAAAACCTATTCCGGAATTTGAGTAAAGGTCGGGACCGGCGTCGGCGTTGGGGTCACCAAGTTAACCGCAATCAGAAGGATCTGACCGGCGCGCAGCGT
>DAOUFB010000116.1:0-1875 GCA_034430135.1 Flexilinea sp.
TATATAATGAACTTATGCCTGAAGTGCTTGGGGGTAAGGGCTTTATTCCGGAGGATTTCTACCAAGCCTTTGTTAAAATGTTGCACGGAAAGGAGCGCTCACAATGATACTAATCAAGATGGATGATTACTGGTTAGACCATTTGGATGAATGTGAATGGGACAAGGAAAGAAACGGATTTGTTCCGCGTGAAGATGCTTCTGATGAGGTAAAGAAAAGCTTCGTTCGATACCATGAACAACTCAGACCGTATCGCGAGTTGGAGCGCAGAACGGGACGAATAATCGTTTAAATTCGAGTATAATTACTCTGTAAACCGTTCGCGTTAGGGCGCGGGTATCTCGGAAATAGACCCTAAAAAGGCGTTTCGGAGTTTGACGGCAGTTTTGCCGTTATTCTCTGGAGCGTCTTTTTTTATTTCCGAAAAATTACGCCGATTCCATACGGACACAGGCGGGAAGAACTGGAGAATTCAGGATGAGCGAAGAAACCACGAACACGGGCGCAGGCTCGGAACAAACCACGGGCTCAAGCTCGGAAACGCAGCAACCGACGGGCGCAGGCTCGGAAAAGACGTTCACGCAGGCAGAACTCGACCGAATCGTCGGCGAGCGACTGGCGCGGGAACGGGCGAAAGCTCCCAGCGAAGATGAACTCAAGGGCTATCGCGATTGGAAAGCGTCGCAGCAGACGGAAGCCGAGAAAGCGGCCGCACGGGAAACCGAGATGGCGCGAATTAAGAATGAAGCCGAGACGCTGCGGCGAGAGAACGCGGTTATCCGCGCGGGCGTTTCCGCGGACGACGCGGATTACGTCATGTTCAAGGTCGGAAAGATGGAAGGGGACTTCGAGGCAAACTTGAAAACGTTCCTCGAAAGCGATAAGCGCTTCTCCGAACCGAAGACGAAGACAGTCCCTGGGACGGAGCATAAAAGCTCGAAACCGGATGATTCAATAAAGCTGACGGATCGTGAGCGGGCGGTCATGGGTCTCCCGCCGCTGAACCGCGGATAGAAAGGGAATAGCAATGGCGAACAGTATCGCTCATTTCAAGAAATATATTGCTGCGCTCGACGACGTTTATAAGCTGTCGGCGCTGACGGCGGATTTAGACAGCCCGGCGGATTTAGCGCGTCAGGGCGCGAACGCGAACGAGATGATCGTCCAGAAGCTCGACATGGACGGGCTGGCGGATTACAGCCGCAACAGCGGTTACGTTGATGGCGCAGTGACGCTGACGAACGAGACGATTCAATTCAACTTCGAACGCGGTCGCCGTTTCGCGGTTGATACGATGGATAACGAAGAGACGGCAGGGCTGGCGTTCGGACGCCTGGCTTCTGAATTTATCCGGACGAAGGTCGTTCCGGAACTCGACGCGTTCCGTTTTGCGAAGTATGCGGGTATCACGGGCATCTCGAAGGCTGCGCCGGGGGCACTGGCGGACGGTAACGCGGTTCTTGCTGCGCTGGTCGCGTCTCAGACGAAGATGGACGAGGATGAAGTCCCGACCGAAGATCGCCACCTGCGTATCACGCCTGGATTGTATAACGCGGTCAATGCGGTTGATTCGACGAAGTCGCGCGAGGTTTTAGCGTCGTTCGCGACGATTAAGAAAGTGCCTCAGAGCCGTTTTTACACGGCGATTGAGTTGCTTGACGGGAAGACGTCGGGCGAGGAGATGGGCGGTTATAAGAAATCCAATTCCGGGAAGAATATCAACTTCATGGTTCTTCATAAGCCCGCGCTTCTTCAGTACACGAAGCACACGGTGAATAAGATCGTGACCCCGGAGGAAAATCAGTCAAATCTGGACGGATGGCTCTTCTTCTTCCGTGCCTACGGGCTGGCGGACGCCTACGAGAATAAGGCGGC
>DAOUFB010000117.1:0-6452 GCA_034430135.1 Flexilinea sp.
AACCTTTGTGATTTAGAACAAAATGATTAACGCCATTTTTAGATGTCTGATACCAAAGTCAGGTACTTTATTTTTCGCCGGTCAATGAAAATTCGTTGACATTGGGAAACGTTAAGTCCAAAAACTGCCGAGGAATGGAGACCTCGGCAGCTTCGCAAGAAGAGAGATGATAATACAATGATGAAAAAAAAGAGCTGTGATTCTGGATTATTTCGCGAGCGCAGCCGCCAGCTCCTTCAACGCGGATACTCCAGCCTCGTCCGGTGCTTCAAAGCAAATTACCGGCGCACACGCGAGCGTCAAGCCATCCGCAACACAGTCGGCTTCCCACGTCCGCATCCATTCGCCATCCGCCCAGGAATATGAACCGAAAAGCGCAATCGGTTTTCCTTTCAGTTCCGGTTTGCAGCTTTCAAACATCGGGAGAAACTCAGTGTCTTCGAGCTCCTCGTTCCCCATTGCAGGACAACCAAAAGCAATAGCGTCATAATCCGCGACATCGCTGGCAGCAAACTCACTCGCGGTAAAGAGCTTCGCTTCCGAACCAGCTTCCGTTACACCTTCAACGACTGCATTCGCCATTTGTTCCGTATTACCCGTCATGCTCCAATAAACTACGGCAACTTTCTTCATAGGTTCCTTTATTCCTTTCGTATTGAATCGTGATAAAGCTCACGATTAAATCGCTACGGTTAGCCGCGCGAGCGTCAGTCCTTCACGCCATCTTGCCGCATAAACCTCGCTGCATTTACGAAAGCGGCAAAACATACGCGCCGCCTTCTCAACGTCTGAATACACTTTCCAAATCCCGCTCATCTTCGCGCCGCAGCCTCGGTTCTCGATAAAACCTTGAACATCTTCAGCGGGGTAGCCGAGAAAAAGACCGATTTCATGCGGAAAAGCGTCGCTTTCTTGAAGATTCAGCTTTAGCCGCTCCAATGCCTCTTCAACCGACACGCCATGCTGATACCCGAATCGGCTCAGAATTTGGCTGACTTCCTCTCGCGCCAACGTAATCGCTAACTGCTTCGGTCGATAAACGTAGATCAGCGCACGGCGCTCTCGAACTCGGAGCGGACAAACCCGAACACCCTTCGCGGTCAACTTCTGATTGACTTCGTCAACCCATGCTTGAAAACAATCCAAATTCTCAAAATCCGTATTGACGAGCGCGCCAACTTTAAGTCCGGCTAACGTCGGCGCACAATGGTGAACGAGCAATTCTTCTGTCATGCGGCACCCTTTTGGTTAGAATCAACTAACCTATAGACGTTTTTTGATGCGTCCTCTGACGCTGGAGTTATGTTAGCACAGACTAACTACTCTGTCAAGGGCGGGGTTATTTAATTTGATGATTCCGGAATATCCGAAGATTCACGCGGAATAAACCGATCCAAATCCTTCGGTGCAGGCGTTAACTTTGAAACACCGTCCTTTGCTTCCATCGCCAGCTGAACCTGACTATCCAACGGGTCATTCTTTCTGCGATCGACGCGATGATACGTTCCGTCTGCTTGCATAACCCGGGCACGATCCGTATCCTCTAACTGAAGCCGAAGAATACGGAAAATTCGGTCTCGAACCGCCTTGTCTTCGACCGGGAACTGAACCTCGATGCGGCGATCCATATTCCGCTGCATCCAATCTGCAGAGCCCAGGAAGAGATCTTCGCTCCCATCGTTATAGTAATAAAAGATACGCGAATGTTCGAGGTAACGTCCAACGAGGCTGCGGACGTGGATATTTTCTGAGATACCTTTGATTCCCGGACGCAAAGCGCAAATTCCGCGTACAATCAGGAAAATTTTGACGCCGGCTTGTGACGCCTGATAGAGCGTTTCAATGATCTCGGGGTCGAGGAGCGAGTTAATTTTGGCGACGATAACCGCTTTCTTCCCCTCAAGCGAGTTCTTTGCCTCCTGTTTAATTCGGAAAATCGTGTCCTCACGGAGCCAGCGCGGCGCCGGAATCAACTTCCGAAAACCAAGCGGAATCGAATAGCCTGAAATCATGTTAAAAAAGTCCGTCGCGTCGCGTCCAACTGCCTCAGAACAGGTCATCAAGCCTAAATCCGTATAGATCCGCGCCGTTATATCGTTATAGTTCCCCGTTCCGAGGTGAACGTAACGGCGGATTTCATCTTCTTCTTCACGAACAATCAGCGTTATTTTGCTATGCGTCTTGAGTCCAACTAAGCCATAAATCACGTGGCAGCCAGCCTGCTCAAGCTTCTTTGCCCATTGAATATTATTTTCCTCATCAAAGCGCGCTTTGAGTTCGACCAGAACCATGACCTGCTTCCCACGCTCCGCTGCGAGCGCTAAGGCTGCGATAATCGGGGATTGTCCGCTAACGCGGTACAACGTCTGCTTAATGGCTAAGACCTGAGGATCGACCGACGCTTGCTTGATAAGTTCGAGAACTGGATCAAACGACTCATACGGATGATTCAGAATAACGTCATTTTGACGGATGACCGAAAAAACGTCCTTTTTGCCAAAGAAATAGGGAGACAGCTGGGGCGTGAACGGTGCATACTTAAGATCGGGACGATCCGGAACAAACTTGGGCAACTTCGAGAAAAAGGTTAAATCCAGCGGTCCTGAAATACGGTAAACGTTTAAGTCCGTTACCTTTAACTTTTCATAAAGCACCGTCATAATTTCCGGCGCCGCGTCTCGATCAATTTCAAGCCGAATGACCTCACCCCATTGCCGCTTGCGAATTTGGTGTTCGATTTCTAAAAGCAAATCAGCAGCTTCTTCATCGTCAATTTCAAGGTCTGCGTTGCGGGTAATTCGGAAACGAGCGATATTTCCAATCTTAACGCCATTAAACAGCCGATGAATAAAGAGAATAACTATATCTTCGAGAAGGATAAAACTCGTTCCTGCCGCCTCGGGAAGCTGGACGATTCGCGGCAGGATGGTCGGGATTTGGACAATCGCGTAAGTCGGATGCGTCTCTCCCTTGCGCTTCGAGCGATTAATCATAACGAAAAGGTTGAGCGATTTATTCGCGATCAGCGGGAAAGGCGAACCAGCGTCAACGCCAAGCGGTGTTAATACTGGGAAAACCGTCGACTCGAAATAGCGCTGCACAAATTTAAGTTGATCTTCCGTCAACTGGTTCGTTTGTTTGATCCGGATTTGCTCTTTCTCGAGCGCAGGAATGAGCGCCCGATTGACCGTTGAGTACTGCTTACGGACGAGCTCCTGAGCCCGCTCTGAAATTTTTTCCAGCTGTTCCGCGGGTTTTAACCCTGCAGGGTCGGGTACGCTGTATTCTGCCTTAACCTGGTCATGAAGCGAGGCAACGCGAATCATAAAGAATTCGTCGAGATTGGATCCGGTAATCGATATAAAATTCAACCGTTCGAAAAGCGGGTTTTCAACATCACGCGCCTCTTCGAGACAACGGTCATTGAATTCAAGCCAGCTTAGCTCCCGGTTGATAAACTTTGACGTAAAGTCTCTCGCTTCGTACGTCGATTCACTGAGCAGTTCGCGATTCTCATATAATCGCAGGAGAAACGCACGATCCTGACTTTCCATGTTTCTTTCCAAAGAGACCTCCTTGTCAACACTGCCGCTTAGAGAATTCGGCGGACAATTATTGTTGGTTTATATCCAAATAAATCGCTAAATAATCCGATATGTTTTTCAAAATTCCAGATTTCAATCGTTGCATCCTGCGTCGCTGTAACGCTGATTTGAAGCTTGCTGTCCTTAATTCGAGCACTGACGATTTCGAGCTTCTGCTTATGACCCGCGTCGAGCGAATTAGCGACGCAGAGAATTGAAATCAGCTTCAAAATCGTCAGCCGTTCCGGTTCCGTGAACTTGGTTAGCATCACTTCGCGATCATCCAAATGTCCATTATGGAAACAGGCGATTAAAGCGACCATTTCCTTTTCCCGATCGTTCAATCCGATGATCTCCGACGAATTAACGACCTCGAACGTATGAATTTCGTCGTTTGTCATGCTAATATATCTGCCAATATTATGCATGATAGCCGCAAGCGCCAGGTAACGCCGCTCCTTCGCTCCGAGACGATGAATTTTCTCGGTCAAATCAAAAAGCCGCACCGCCAACTTTTGGACATGGCGAACATGGCGTTTATCTGTCCGATAACGCCGCGCCAAATGATTCGCCGCTTCCTCCATATTCAAGTATGGATCACGCACGAATTTCGTCTTATACATCGCATGCAGCTCGTCGAAAAGAATCCCCTCGATCAATTCAAGCGAAGGCATATGGAACTTTTCAACGCCGGTAAACGCCAACACCTCTTCAACGACCAGCCCAGCCGGAACAATCAGGGACTCGTGTTCTGACGGAATATGAGCCAAATGCGTCAACGTCCGCCGTTCGCGCGTCTTCAATCGCCGCATCATCTCTAAAAATTCCTGCGTTGAAATCGTCGTCCCATTCGGACGGTCCCATTTCGCAACATATTTCAGGTATCGAAGCGGTCCGCCTATGACAATTAGATTGCGGTAATCAGATTGCCGAGCGTTGAATGCACGGTAATAATTCAGGTCTCCGGAGATATACTCCGCTAAAAGAGCATTGAAATCAGACGAAACGCGTTCTAAATTTCCGAGAAGTTCACGAATCCGAAGCGCGCCGAGCTGAAAAAGCTGTGAATTGACGTATTGCCCATCGTGATAAAGCGTCAGCTGAATCGAACCCGCGCCAATGATTAAAACGAGACAGCCCTCCTGCGCCATTCCTGAAAAGCCGGGCAGTCCTTCAGAAATTGCAATTTGGAGATAATGGTTATCCATGCTTCCCGAAAGGATCTCAACCCGAATTCCCGTCCGCGCAAAAATCTGCTCCACGGCAAAAAGACCGTTCGTCGCTTCACGAAACGCACTCGTCGCAACTGCGCGGTAATTCACAACGCCGTATTCATTCATTTTGATCTTAAAATCATTTAAGACGTCAATAACCTGAGCCAACGCAAACGCGTCAATCCTTCCAGTCGTATACGGCTCAATCCCCACTGGTACGGTACGCGACACTTCGTCTAAAATAATCGGGATAGAGCCGCGCTTTAGACGCGCGATCTTCATCGTCGTCTCATGCGACCCGACGTCAATAACCGCAAATAAACCCTTCCGACTTTCCATACCCATATTATATAATCTTCTCGTCGCCGAAATAGATGCCCGTCTTCCGAGCTGCATCAATCAAATAGTGATCCGTCGGAATCGCTTTCGATTTATTCGCAACCTCCGAAAGCGGTACGCCGACGACAGCATTATTTCGCATTGCCATCATATACCCAAATTTTTTCTCGAGGATATAATCACCAGCCTTGACCCCGAGAGCCGTCGTCAAAACTCGATCAAACGGCGACGGAGTCCCGCCGCGCTGGAAATGCCCTGGGACGACACAGCGAACTTCCTTCACCGTCAACTCATTCAACAACGCCGCCAGCCGGTAGGCAACGGAAAGCTGACCCAACGAGGATATTTTTTCTGTATACTTCGCTTTCCCCATCGCCGCTTCCTCTCGCGACTTAGCACCTTCGGCAATCGCGATAATCGAGAACCGTTTCTTTTCAGCCTCGCGTTTTTTGATGGCTTTCACAATCGCCATTGGATCGTACGGTATTTCAGGAAGCAGAATGACATCCGCTCCGCCCGCAATTCCAGCATACAACGTCAGCCAGCCAACTTTATTTCCCATAATTTCAACGATGAAGACCCTGCCATGAGATGTGGCTGTCGTATGGATTCCATCAATAACTTCCGTCGCGATATTTACCGCGCTCTGGAAACCGAACGTCATGTCCGTTCCCATCAAATCGTTGTCGATCGTCTTCGGAAGCGTAATAATATTCAATCCGCTTTCGGATAAAAGATTCGCCGTTTTATGCGTTCCGTTTCCGCCTAAAATGACAAGCGCGTCAAGTTTCAGATCGCGGTAGGTCCGGATCATTGCCTCTTTTCGGGTCAAGCTGGTCTTCGCCTCAGGATGAAGCGGATCATTGACCGCCTTAAACGACTGGCGCGAAGTTCCGAGTATCGTTCCGCCTAATGTCAGAATCCCCGAAAAATCAGAGGGAGATAACTCGCGATAAACGCTGTTCATCAGTCCAGCATATCCGTCAGAAAACCCGATAATTTGCGTACCGCTGGCTTCTTCGTAGAGCCGCTTCGCGACTCCGCGCATTGCAGAGTTCAAGCCCTGACAGTCCCCGCCGCTCGTCAACATTCCCACTCGTAACGCCATCTTTCCCTCGCTTCTCGGTATCCTGCTGATCATGTTTTGTGAATCTCTATATCGTACCAAGGAACCGATTGTCACTTGATTCATTAATTTTAACGGATGTCTTTGAGTTTCGGGATAAATCGTGTATAATCTTAGGCGTTCAAGCGGGAGTCGCCAAGTGGTAAGGCATTAGCCTTCCAAGCTAACACGCGCCGGTTCGAATCCGGT
>DAOUFB010000118.1:0-6225 GCA_034430135.1 Flexilinea sp.
ACGAAGTTCCATGTCTGGTACGAGCTCAAAGTTGACGATGCGCTGATCGGCGTCGTGTTACGTCGGAACAGCGCATCAAACTAAGCGCATATTTGAACTAAAGCTGCCATTTGCCACATTGACAGCACGCCACATTCCAAACAATTCTCAAAAAATATTTCACAACCTCGTTCAAATTCCACGCAATAATATTTAGAGGGTTCTAACGACATAGGATCCAAAATTAGCAATTGACAGTATAGAAACGATTACCGCAGCTCTTGATAAGTATTTCTCCTCATTTTCAGATATGATCCCTTGTTCGAGAGCTGAGAAAAACGCTTGACTTGCCGCCGCAATCAGGCAAAAAGCCATCACGGCATTCGTTCGATAACTGGATGCAAAAATCGTTGGAGAGAGACCGATCGCGATGCGTGTCGTCGTACCTAAAATTACGAGCAATCCTATGGAAAAGGCATCACGCCAACTATTCGCGAGCAAAAAGAATGAAGTCAACAGGGCAAAGAAAAACAACCCATAAATCATAAATTTAGCAAACAGTCCAACAGCGAACCTGCTTGACTCAGAAACAAGCCCCACCATTGGTATTTGTTTTACGAAACTATTTACGAACGGGATTATTTCTTCAGCTGTATCTAATACGCCAGTATACGTTGGAGCGATGATGATCAGTATTGATATCGGGACCGCCATGAGAAATACATTCCGATACCTTCGCCAAATCAGCGTCAAAAAAAAGAAAACAAGAAACCATATCAGAACATGATTCACAACCACAATCCACTGCATCATCGTTGAAAAACCTAATTCCAACCGATCTACAAAATCTAACATCTCAAAAGATGGGAACCAGTGTAATTCGCCGTAGTACCGCAAATTATTACCTGGAGACAATACAAACATTACAATATTTACGATTATGGGCAGCATCAACAGCAAACTCGATTTTTGCACTTGTCTTTTCCATATAGAATATACGATAAACACCGAATATGCTGCGAACAATACAATCATCATCTGTTCAATATTTGATCCCCAAATGAGACATACACAATATCCGATCATCTCATACCAGGCAACGTCTTCATGATCCAACCACTTCCGAATCGGGACAAGACCCATCATCCCGAACGCCACTGGAGATAAATAAGTTGCCATGGTTGCGATCCATCCAGCCGACGAAAGTTCCGAAAACGGGAATAACATCACAAAACCAGCAATGATTAGATTCCCACGACGACGGTTTCCCCTCACAAATAAAGCTGACATCGCGCTCAACAGAATATACATGGAGAGTCCCATGAAAAGGGTGAAAAGGATTTTATGCCGTCCTGATAAATAATACAAAACGAAATTGACAAATACACGTGATGACCAGGTAAAAAACTTCGAACAGGATATTTCCCAGATTTCGACAAAACTTTTTGGGGTTAACCAACCGGTATGAACGATATCATCTCCAAGGGTAGGTGTAATCCACATTAAATATCCAAAAGCTATGCTCAATAAAATAAAAATCAAGCGGTCATCTTCGATGATTTTATTAATTCGCGTCTTCATCTTTTCCTTCCAGTAAAGTTTTACCCGTATCAATTAACCGTTCTTTTCCATTGATCTTCGTCCAAAGGAAAATCGGCGTTTTATCGTCAAGCGCGGATAATGGGTCATGCTTTGGAATAAAAACCTCGAATCCAGACCAATCATATTTCGTTCCGTCATTCATTTCCTTCGTAATATCGCCTCGGAACGTCACAGTCGTTGGCAAGATATACCCTTTTGACGCCGATACCGGGAGAACAACACGAATCTCAACTGGAGATGAGTCGGTATGCCGTTCGAAAACGTACCCACTTATTCGAATCGCGGTTCCGACTTCAAGCCTTTCAATTCCAACCTCGTACCGTTCCTCTGGGCGAAGTCGTTCAATTCCAGCCAAATCGAGTTCGCGAATTTGAATATCATCCCAAACCATCAAGAACCATAAGATAGCCCAAAGTGCCATTGAAACCAAAAGAAACAAAAAAACAAACCTGGGTGATTGAAATCGCTTTAGCTCCATTAATTACCTCTTGCGAATCTCATTTTCTGTGGGAATTATACTCCACCCAACAATCACACATGCAGAGCATCTTGTATGAGTCTGCGTCCAAATTCACATGCTCTATAACTGAATTAATCAATCATTTGAAAATCAATGTAATGAACAATTTAGTTGAACACTTGAATCAATGGAAATATCGGATTCAATTTCCTTCAAGGTCAAGACATATTACCTGAGTATGAAAACAATGACTTTCCTATGCGGTTAGGGGTAACATCTCAAGACGAGCGATAAAATGGTAAAATTAGCGAAACGATACTAAACAAGTTAGAGGCATCAGCTTTCCGTGAATCAAACGAACGAAAAAAAAACGCATTCCCAACTTACTAACTTCCTCCGCACCGATCTTTTCGGTTACCTTTTTCTCTTTCTTCTGAGCGTCGTCGCATTCCTCCCACTCGTAACCCGCCTCGGGTTTTATTGGGACGATTGGCCGATGCTCTGGTTCGAGGTCACTCAGGGACCTGAAGGCTTCTCCGCCGCTTTTACCGGCGACCGTCCGTTTTTAGGAATCCTTTACCGCTGGACAGGCGAAATCTTCTCGACGAACCCGCTCGCCTGGCAGTTGCTAACCATCTTTTTCCGCTGGCTCGTTGGCTGTGCTTTCTTTAAAGCGCTTCGTCTCCTTTGGAAAGAGCATGACGATCAGGCTCTCTGGATCGCCGCTATTGTCTCCGTTTACAGCGGCTTTAAGCAGATGCCCATCGCTTACGTTTGGGGGAATGCATTTATTCTCCTCTTCGCTTACGTCCTCTCCTATGTTTTCATGTTTCTTGCAATCGACGCATTTCGAATCAGGAACATCGCGAAAGCCATCGCCCACACCGCCCTCAGCGTCGTCGCCTACCTGATCTGTACGCTCTGCACCGAGTATTACACCGGCTTGGATTTAGCGCGCCTCGTCATGATTTGGATTTTCTTACGTCAGGATGAAAAGGAACGCACCCGTCCGTTCTTGAGTCAAGTTCTTCGATCCGTTGCGCATTGGCTTCCCTATCTTAGTGCTTTCATTGGTTTCATGGTCTGGCGCGTTTTTGTCTTCGAATTTCCTTCGTACCAACCAGTCCTCATGACCCGTCTTCAGGAGAATCCGATTCAGACGCTCCTCGGACTGGCAGTGTCCATTTTACGGGATGCGTACACGTCAACCTGGGCAAGCTGGATCGAATTTTTCCGCTTCCCTTTGACCGAAACGGTTACATCCGCCGACCGGATTTTCTGGCTGGTCGTGTTCGGGATGACGGTCAGTATTTTCGTTCTCCTTCTGCTGCGAAACGGGAAAGCTTCGTCCGAGAAATTCGACAGCCGATGGGTCTTCGAAGCGGTCATTTTTGGACTAAGCGCGGTTGTCCTCCCGGGACTGCCATATGTTGTAACCGATCTTTCGCCGGCGCTTTCCTTTCCGCGCGATCGCTGGCTAACTGCCTATATGTTTGGGTCGTCGATCCTGCTCGTTGCACTGATTGAGTTTATGATTCGGTCGCGCGCACAGAAAATCGCGCTCATCGCACTGACGGCGGCATTCATGGTCGGCGGGGACGTCCTGAACGCCAACTCCTACGCTCGAGATTGGAAAATGCAAAAAAGTTTCATCGACCAGCTTCAAACGCGCATTCCCGCGCTTGAGGATTCGACATATTTCTTTACCGACTTTAACCCGCTGATGTATGAGACCGATAATTCGCTTACCGGACTCGTCAACCTGGTTCTCTATCCGGATCATCCTGCGGAAAACCTTGAGCTGCCGACCGCGGTTGGATTTTATGACGTCCGTTTTGAGCGTGACCTGACCCCATTCACGAACGGCGATCCGATTTTTCATGGCTTCCGTTCTGCGCTTTTCTCCGGCACTGCTGAAAATACGCTCGTGTATTTCTTCTCACCGCCCGACTGTTTACGTATTCTCGACCCAGATCAGCACCTCGACTTGCCAATCTTTCCGTCGTCGTTCTACGACCTGATCCCGTATTCGAACCTGAGCCGCATTGTCCGCGATCGTTCCGCGGCACGTCCGACGCTCGTCAACGATAGAATTTTTAAAAAGCCGATCGAAGAGAACTGGTGCGTTCGCTTTCAACGCGCCGAGCTCGCACGTCAGAACGAAGAATGGACCGCCGTCGCTGCGATAGGCGATGAAGCGCTCAAGCTGGATCGCCCGAATGAAGCGTCCGAATACATCCCATTCATCGAAGCATACGCAAAAACAGACCAGTGGCAAAAGAATCCCGATCTGATGCGCGCGGTTCATGCGATGAACCCCGATTTGGACGCTCCTCTCTGCGCGCGGCTGCAGCCCCTCCTGATCGAGCATCCCATCTATGACACTGCTGTTTTCGATCAGGTTCAAATCGCCTTTTTCGATATTGGCTGCAGTCTGTACGGAGATTAAAACCTCATGGAAAACACGAATCATCTTAAAGCTTCGATCGTCATCCCCGTGTATAACGGTGCGGATACAGTCACGGAACTCGTCCAGCGTTTGAATATCGTTTGTCCGACGCTTTTTAGTGAATACGAAATTATTCTGGTCAACGACGGGTCGCCCGATCGAAGCCATGAAGTCATTTCCGAACTGATAAACGTAGAACCTAACCTGGTTTCGATCCGACTGAGACGGAACTTCGGTCAGCATAACGCGACCCTCTGCGGAATTCGCGCAGCGCGCTTCCCGGTCACGATTACCATGGATGATGACCTCCAACACCCGCCGGAACAGCTTCCTCTCCTGCTCAATGAATTCCGAAAAGGATTCGACGTCGTTTACGCTACACCCAGAAAGCTGCCTCACTCGTGGTGGCGCAATTTTGGGTCGCGCGCGATTAAAATCGTCTTGAGCAAAATCATGAATATCCCGATTCAGGACATTGGCGCTTTTCGTATTTTTAAAACGGATCTCCGCGACGCCTTTGCCGACTACCATAGTCCGGATGTCTATATCGATCCGCTCCTGAGCTGGGGAGCGGTCTCATATGGTCATGTCCAGGTCGAAGAGAACGAACGCACCGTCGGCGAATCCAATTACAACATGAAGAGCCTGATTAAAGCGACGCTGTCGATTATGACCGGGTACAGCACCATTCCGCTCCGCTTCGCGTCGGCGTTGGGTTTCTTCTTCCTCCTCTTCGGCGCCGCAATTCTCATCTACGTTTTCTACATCGCAATTGCCGTCGGTTCAATACCCGGCTGGCCATTCCTCGCCTCGCTCGTCTCAATCTTCTCCGGCGCACAGCTTTTTTCGCTCGGTATCATCGGCGAATATCTGGCGCGCATGTACGTCCGAACTATGGATCGTCCGGTGTATCTTGTCGCTGAATCGAGCGCAGCCTCAAACGAAAGGACGTCCGCATGAAACAGGATCTCGGGAAAATTCGCGCGTTCTTCCACGACCAATTCGCCGCCCATGGCGAATCGGCGGAGGGGGTCGGCTGGAATTCAACTTATGCTCAGGATATTCGTTTCGAACAGCTCATGAAAGTCGTCAACCCGAACGAACCGTGGACACTGCTTGAATTCGGCTGCGGCTATGGGTATCTCGTCGACTACCTGGATGCGAATAACTTCCACCCGCAACGCTATGTCGGCGTCGATATCGTCCCTGAATCGCTTGAAGCTGCGAAAAAGCGCTTTGCCGAACGGAATAATCTGGACTGGCGAAGCGACGCGAACGACGCACCGAAAATGGATTACCTCGTCGCTTCCGGCGTTTTTAATGTCAAGCTCGATGAATCTTACGAAAACTGGACAGAGTACGTTCTTGAGCATTTAAATCACTTTTATCAGTGGACGACGAAGGGTTTTGCGGTCAATTTCCTGACGAAATATTCGGACGAAGACCGAATGGCGGCGCGACCGGATTTATATTACGCCGATCCCTGCTTCCTTTTCGACTATTGCAAGCGTCATCTCTCTCGAAATGTGGCGCTGTATCATGATTATGAAATTTACGACTTTACGTTAATCGTTCGTAAATCATGAGATTTGGCAGTTACCCGCTCCTATTCCGATTTTGTCATGTTATTTCGGATTTGAGCTGAAATGTGGTAGAATTCTACCCGTTGCACGGAGGCTGTAGCTCAATGGCGGAGCGCCTGACTGTGGATCAGGAGGTCGTGGGTTCGACCCCC
>DAOUFB010000119.1:0-17086 GCA_034430135.1 Flexilinea sp.
TTTAAGCGTCGCGGAATCAAACCGCAGCGTGTATTCGATTTCATGCGGAACGCTCATCGCCACCGTGTCAGCTGTGACCGCGAGTTCGGCGTCGAGCGCCGCGACCGGAATTTCAAAGACCGAGACCGGATCGGTCGTTATCGGGAGCAGTTTTTCACCCGCCACGATCATGTAATCGTAATACGGACTGCTCCAGGTGATCGACGCGGTCATCTTTCCGCCCTGAACGCGAATCCGGGTCGGGGATTCAACGCTCGCCCGACCCGAACCGCCCGTTAAGGTAACGGAAATTTCGTACGTTCCATCCTCGGGAAGCTGAGCCTCTGCGCTGGATTTAGTCCATGCCCAATAGCCGATCAAGCCAGCCAGAACTATGGCGGTCAGCACGAGGCAAAAGAGGAGGATTCGCGTTCGTTTCAAAATTACTCCATAACTTCCGGATTGCTAATCGAGACGACATGGTCGTACCAGACGCCTTTCGTCCCAATCAGCGCTAAATCGAAGTCAACGCCAATTCCGGGAACGGGGACATCGAAGCCGTAAACTTCTTCGGTCTTGCCGTCTTTATGCGTGATCTTGTCGGTCGTCGGTTCAATGAGCTTGGCGCCGTCTTTCTTCGCGTCTTCCGCTAATCCGAGGAAAAGGTTCACGATCTTCTTGGAACGCAGGCTGATATGGAGCGTCATCGAACCGTCTTCAACCGTCAGCGTGCCTTTTCCGTCGAGCGCTTCGTTAACCTGGAACATGCTGCTGTCGCTGTTGAAATCAACGGAATAAACACCGTCCGCGAGAACGTCGTCCTTGGCGTCGCTTTCAGCGGCGATGGCGGCGGTCAGATTCTCCATTAAATTCGCTTCGGTGAGCGCTGCGAGCGTATGGGCGACGTATTGCGCCTGAATGGCTGGGATGCGTCCCAGACCTTCAATCTGCGTGTCGATGCTTTCGAATTCGCCCGAGGCGAGGAAAAGGGTCTTCCAGGAATCTTCATCATCCCCCGCCATGTCGTTGTTGGCATGATCGCCGGCGACGAGCATCAATGGGCGCAGGATAACTTTCTTGTAACCGGCATCTTTGACGGCTTTGATGACTTCTTCAACGGCGGTTGATTCGGGCTCGCCCTCAACCGTGCCGACGAAAACGTTCTCATAGCCAAGCTTACCGAACTGGGACTGCATCTGTTCATAGCTGATCGCAGCGGTATGAGACGTTCCGTGCCCCATGAATACGAACGCAACGGAATCCGCGGCGGCTTCTTCGAGCGTCGCGTATCCGGCAGATTCAACCGCCGCCGCTGTAATCGCTTCGGCGACAATCAGCTTATCGCCGTTGACGGAGGACGCGTCCGCGCCGGTTTCGCCCAGGAGCGGCTGAGCAATTACGACGGTTTCGAACTGGTCGCGATAGGATTCGACCGTTTCGGAGAGTTCGTCAAATTCTGCGCCGCGCATTAAGTGGGTCGGCTGAACGACGAGGGTTTTAACCCCGTTGGCAATAGCGCGATCCAGCGCCTGCGCGACGTTGTCGATTTTTTCGCCGTCGCGGGCGTGGACGTGATTAATGATGATTTGCGCGGTGAAAGCGCGGCGAACGCTCCAATCCGGGAACGCTGCCTGGAGCGCCATTTCAACGCTGTGAATATCCGCGACGCGGCTGTCGTTAAACGACGTTCCGAAGCTGACAGCGAGGATCTCGTTTTCGCCGATCTCGTCCTGATTGAGCGGATCATCCAGCGATGCGTCGCCGGTATCGCGTCCGAAGTAATCCGGATCGGCGGATTCGCCTTCGACGAGTTCTTTCTGTTCGTCGGTCAGCGCGTCCCAAGCCTCTTTCGCGGCTGCGACCTGAGCGTCGGTTTCTTCCGTCCATTTCTGAACGTAGATCGCGTCGATCAATGCGGCTGCTTCGTCGGCTTTCGCCTGGTCATCGCCGGCTGCTGCTTCGTCGGTTTTATCTTCCGCTTCGGCAGCAACTTCAGCTGCGGCTTTATCGGCGCTGGCTGCTGCTTCGTCAGCTTTATCCACGACTTCGGCAGCAACTTCTGCTGCGGCTTCATCGGCGGCGACTGCTGCATCGTCAGCTTTATCCGCGACTTCGGCAACAACTTCAGCTGCGGCTTTATCGGCGGTGGCTGCTGCTTCGTCAGCTTTATCCGCGACTTCGGCAGCAACTTCGGCTGCGGCTTTATCGGCGGTGGCTGCTGCTTCGTCAGCTTTACCCGCGACTTCGGCAGCAACTTCGGCTGCGGCTTCCTCAGCGCTGGCTGCTGCTTCGTCAGCTTTATCCGCTACTTCGGCAGCAACTTCAGCTGCGGCTTCCTCAGCGCTGGCTGCTGCTTCGTCAGCTTTATCCGCGACTTCGGCAGCAACTTCGGCTGCGGCTTTGTCGGCGTCCTGCGAGGGGCTTGTTGCGCATGATGCGAAAAATGACGCGATCAGCGCGAGGATCAAAAAAAACAAGATGTTCTTCTTCATGATGTATTCCTCCAGTCTGATAAGAACAATTTTGTTGTTCGTGCCCGGATGTTCATGAAAACGAGCATCTCAATCTCTATCGGCACGATCAATACCTCGTGATCTGGAAATTTCTTTCCTGTACCAGCAGACGGCAGGTTTCCTGACTCACAGTTATCGGACGCTCCAGCCTTCCCAATCGCTCAGTGGCTGCGTTTCCGCGTTGAAGCGTCCCCCTGCATACAGTGACGAGATCGTACAGGCTTTTCACCTGTTTCCCTTTTACCCGCTGCGGCGAATTAACCCAGCCGCGGCGGCACCGCCTGCTCTAATTTTCAGTTGTTTGCTTTATATCATTTCGTATCGCGCCTGTCAAGACGCATACATCGTTTCATTTACCCGCGATCCTTGATCAGGCTCATCGCTGCTTGTGCGCCGGAAGCTGCGGAAACGATAAGCTGACGATATTCGCCATCGACGGTTTCACCCGCGGCGTAGACCCCCGGGAGACTCGCCCGCATGCGGCGGTCAATGACGACCAGCCCGTTTTCCAGCCGGAGTTTCCCTTCGTAGAGATCTGAAATGGGTTTATGCCCGATGAAAACGAAGACGCCGTCGAAGGGAACGAGCGATTCTTCTCCGCTCTTGACGTTCTTGAGCCGGAGGGCTTCGACGAAATCTTTTCCGACGACTTCAGTGACGACCGTATCCCAAATAAAGTCGATTTTTTCGTTTGCCTTGACCGCGGTTTGCGCATGGGTATCCGCGCGGAGCTGATCCCGGCGGTGGATAATCGTGACTTTCGAGGCGAAACGCGTCAGGAATAGCGCTTCTTCGACCGCCGCCGTTCCGCCGCCGATGACCGCCACGTTTTTTCCGCGGAAGAACGCACCGTCGCAAGTCGCGCAGTAGGAGACCCCCATGCCGGTCAGTTCCGATTCGCCCGGAACGTTGAGCGTGACCGCTTTTGAACCGGTCGCGAGAATAAGGCTTTCGGCGTGATAAATCTTTCTTTCGGTTTCGACGAGATAGGGGCGCTGGCTAAAGTCAATGGATTGCGCGCTCGTGTAGTCGAGTTTCGCACCGAATTTTTCCGCCTGATCGGCGAATTTCATGATCAGTTCAGTTCCGGAGATTCGTTCCGGAACGCCCGGGTAATTTTCGACGTCTGCGGTGAGCGTGATTTGACCTCCGAGCGTTGGACCGGTCAGGACGACCGGCTCTAATTCAGCGCGCGCCGTATAAATTGCCGCGGATAATCCGGCGGCGCCGGCGCCGAGAATTAATACTTTCGTGTTGACGTGGTTTTTTTCTTTCATCATCGAGTTTCCTTTCATTCGCTTTTTCCCGAGCGATCCTTAAGACGACGGGTCAAGATTGTTAATTAGTTTTCATTTCTATGCCTGGCATTCACGGTGCGAGCGGTTCATATGACGCATATGACGGCGGATCATGGTAGTAACCGCTCCATGGTTTCGGTTAAGTAGCCGCTAAATGCCTCGGCAACAAATGAATTGTACACGATTTTTAGGACTGGCTCATCCTCCCCCGCAACATCCGTGAATTCAAACGGAACGAGGACGATGCGATTCATCCTGGGAAGCGGTTCGATTTTCAGCAGTGCGCCATAGATTTTCGCAAGGTCTTCGTCTTCTTCGCTCTGTGAAACGTTATCGACGCGCTTCCCGAAAATTTCGAGATATTCGAGCGCAGCCCGGCTCATGATTTTGGATGTGTCGAGCGTATCGAGTTCGATTTCACGGATGGGAGCGCCTTCGAAAGCGGGGTCAGCGATGGAGCTGAGCTTTATTTCCGCGGCGATTCGCTCACCAAATTCGTTCGCCGGGATACGATAGGGGATTTCTTCGATGATGCAGGTACGCGCAGCATCGATGTCTCCCGCATTAATGGCGGTGATAAAGTCATGGATGAGCGCTTCCTGCGCGGAAGCGGACATGATCGGGAGTTCGCGATCTTCAAAAAGCTGGTAACCGATCGCGAAGGACAGGATGAGGACGGTTGCACCGAAAAAAATGAGCAGCGCTTTTTTACGCTGTGCGGGCGTTGACCGTTGAATGGCTTGAATGATTTTACTCAGGTTCATTTTTTAAAAGTTCGCTTGAAAATGGAAAAATTGTAAATTGTCTTGAGAAACGCGGAGCGTTCGCTCCCACGAAGCCGCGAAATTCGCATGTCGTCGCCGCGGCGGATCGTTTCAAGGACGACACCGAGATAGCGTCCATCGTAGAAGATATGACGGTCGAGGAAGGAATCCCGTTCGACGGCGGAAGTCTGGTCAAAGAGAAAGTTCCCTAAGCCAAAATGAATAAAAGCATCGCCGATAAACGAAAATCCCTGTGGGATATGCGCCTGCGACCCGGAAACGATGACCGCGCCGGCTTCTGCTAACTTGTAAAACGATGCCGATTGAATGACCGGGACATCGTAGAAATCGAATTCAACGTGCTGAAACGTGACGATCGGAAGCTCGCCGCCATCCCGCAACTCGCGAACTTGCGCCATGAGCACGTCTTCATCGCAGGGCGCCGCACCGGGTCGGTCATCCGCCGCCCAGACGCTCGCTGGTCCGACCGGGTTGCACCCGAGGAAGACGAGACGGTTCCCGTTATGCTCAATATGCAGCGGAGCGGAAGCTTCGCTCAGGTTAAGCCCGCCGCCGTACGTTTTCATTCCGGCGCGGTGAAACAATCCATAAGCGTCGATGAACGCCTGCGCGCCATGATCGAGGATATGATTTCCGGTCAATTCAACGATGTCAACGCCCAGCTCAGTCAGCATCTTAAAATATGACGGAGCAGCGCAAAATTCCGGACTGTGGTTCAGCGGCACGCCAGCGGGACAGCCGGCGTAAAACGAGGCTTCGTTACTGATATGGAGGAGGTCGGTCGCGCGAACCGTCTCCAGTATATCTTCCAGAATCGGTT
The DNA here is from genome assembly GCA_034430135.1 of Flexilinea sp. Lineage (GTDB taxonomy): Bacteria > Chloroflexota > Anaerolineae > Anaerolineales > Anaerolineaceae > Flexilinea. The sequence goes on from DAOUFB010000119.1 coordinate 5,396, forward strand.
CTATCCCGATCGTTTCCACCTGATACGCGAGACGGCGGGAAATGGCGGTCGTTCCAGTCAGCGTTAGGCTCGTCAGCAAGTCCGGATCGCGGTTCGTCGTCAATTTTCGCCCCTCAGCGAATCCGCCTTTCCGCGTGTCTTTCGCACTATACGTCAAGCGCAAAGGATAGTCCTCGCTGTTGAAGTGAAAGTCGAACGGATGGATGACCGCGCCGCTGTTCGTGACCAGTCCCAGCACTTTCCAGCGCGGTTCAAGCTCATCAAATGGAACGAGCGCGACCGCGGACGACGCGTTCCAGGTCGCTTTCAGCAGGTTCTGATCGGGCAGGACGCGGACGTTCGCTTCTGTTCGGGCTGCGCCGAATAATTTCGTAAGCGCTGCTTCGCTTTTCTCTCCGATGAAAATCGGTTGGCAGCCGTTTTTCGGACAGAGTCCGAGCCAGCTCTGACGGATGCCTTCGAAGTAGATTTCATCGCTAACGGTTGGAAAAGGAACGGCAGCGGCAAAGATCAGTTCCCCGCTTGCGGCGGCTTTTGCTTCATAGGTGACCAGCGTTAAGACCGCCAAAATCAGCGGCAGGAAAACACGGCGGAAATGGGTTGTAACTTTAATCATGAATCGGGCTCTCTCGTCGTGCTAATTATAACGAAAGACCCAAAAACGAGAGGCAAAATAGTTAAAGAAAAAGAGGAGAGATTCGACGATGGCTTTGACGAGAATGATCGGGAGATCGGATTGAGATCGGACGTAGCTCATGATGAAATATGCGACAGATGTCGAAAAGACGGTGAGCAGGAGGTAACGCGGGAATGAGCGCTGGACTGCGGACGATCCGCGGTTGACGAAGGTATGAAGAACGGCGTAGTTATAGGTGAAAGAGAATACGCGCCCGAGGATGAGCGCGGCGAGCGCGGACCCGCCGAAGAAGATGACCGCGCTGAAGACTGCGTAGTCGACAAGGACGGAAGAAATTGATGCAGCGGAATAACCGATGAAATGGTTGAATTTCGCCCGGAGCGAGCGGAGGAGGCGGAGCGGTTGGAAATGGGTTTCATTCATATCCGTATTTTAACCGAAGGGATTAAATCGTCCATGTTCTAAAGTTTGTTACAATGAACCTCTTAAGCGACGGAGAGATTACAGCGATGAGCGGATTTTTCGGAATGGATGTTTCGGTTTCACAACTTATTTTTATTTACGTATTTGCGTTTATGGCTGGTTTCATCGACTCTATCGCTGGCGGAGGAGGTCTGATCCAGCTTCCGGCGCTTTTCGCGGCGTTTCCGGGCGCGCCCGCTGTTTTTCTCCTTGGAACGAATAAACTTTCGTCGAGCTGTGGAACAGCGTTGGCAACGGTTCGATTCTCGCGTCAACTCGACATGAATTGGCGCCGGGTTCTGCCTTTGGCGCTTACGGCGGGCTGCTTGAGCGTTTTGGGCGCGCTGACGGCGTTGAACGTTCCGAATGCATGGTTGCGTCCGCTCGTGATCGTCCTTCTCGTTCTCGTCTTATTTTATACCCGGCTGAACCGGACGCTCGGAGAAACGCCGCAGCCTGTCCGTTGGACCGGCAAGAAGCAGTTTTTCCTTGGGCTTGGTGCTGTCGCCGCGGTTGGGCTTTACGATGGATTTTTTGGACCGGGAACGGGAAACTTTCTAATTCTGGCGTTAATTTCGGTTTATGGCTTCGACTTCATCCATGCGAGCGCGTCAACGAAAGTCATCAACCTGGCGACGAATATCGGCGCGTTAATCTTCTTTTTTAATGCCGGAACGATTTATGTCCATATTGGGCTGACGATGGCGCTCTTCAACATGGCTGGGGCTTATCTTGGAGTTAAGCTGGCGATTCTGAAAGGATCGAAGTTTATCCGGATGCTTTTCCTTCTGGTCGTTGCTGCGCTTCTGATGAAGCAGCTTTACGACTTAATCAATTCGTTTTTATATGTTTAAATTTTGTGAAAGGAAACTATGAATATTCAAAACCTGAATCCTGACAATCCAGTCGTTTTACCCGATTATGAAAATTGCAATTTGGGAATTATGTCTTCGATCGCGAAATATTACGGCGCAACGATCCCGACGAAGTCACTTCCGCTTTTGGATGAGACGCTCGAACGAAAAAGAAGCCGCAATACGGTCTGGTTCATCATGGACGGGATGGGGTCGCGCGTTCTCGAAAAAAATATTTCGGCGGATTCCTGGCTCAGGAAGCAGAAAAAATGCGACCTGACCGCGATCTTTCCTTGCACGACGACCGCGGTGATGACGTCGTTTTTCTCGGGTAAAGAGCCGATTTCCCATGCCTGGCTGGGCTGGACGCTTTATTTTTCGGACTGGAATCGGTGCATCGACGTTTTTCCCTTCCGCGATACTTTCACGGGCGAGAAGCTCGATTACTCGACGTATAACATTCTCAGCTTCATGGAAACGCCGCGTATTTTTGATCAGATTGACGAAGCGACGGGAAAGCGGGTTTCGATTGATCTGGTCCTGACGAAGACGGCGCGGACAAGAATCCTCGAGTTAGCGGAGGGCAGATACCAACTCGTTGATACGCTCAATGACCTCGTGGAGCAGGTCAGCTTAAAATGCGCCGAACCGGGGGAACATTTCATCATCGCTTATTGGAAGTCACCCGACAGCCTGATTCACCCGCATGGAATGACGTCTCCGATTGTCCGAGACTTCTTAAACGAAGCGAGCGAGCTTTTTGGAAACACGCTTCCGAACCTGACCGACGCGACCGTTTTCATGAGCGCGGACCATGGACTTACGGACATGAAACAGCATTTGCATTTGGATCAGATGCCGGAGATCGTCGAATTGATGCGTTCCTACCCGGGCGGCGATCCGCGCTGTAAAGCGCTTTACGTAAAACCGGGGAAAGAAGATTTATTCGCCGCGCGGTTTAGAGCGCGTGTCCCAGCTTCGGAATATTGTCTCCTCCATACCGATGAGGCGATTGCCAGCGGGCTGTTTGGCTTGACCGAAGTGCATCCGCGGTCGAAAGGCTTTTTAGGCGACTTTTTAGCGATTGGCGTCGGTGCGTCGGATTTACTGTTCGCCGATCCAAAGGGGGGGCGTCCTGCTGCGGAGTTCATCGGTCATCATGCGGGTTTGACCGCGGACGAGATGATCGTGCCGCTGATTATTGCCGATTAGACGCGCCATGGCGAATTAAAAAACCGACGGAGAAGATCATCCGTCGGTTTTTTTTATAAAAAAAATAAAAAAGGTAAATGAATTTTCGGTTGTCCGTTATGCAGCGTACTTCGGAGGAAAATTTCTGATGCACGCTGCATAGCTGCTTCAAGCTGATTTAGAGACCGGGGCGGACGCTGAGGGTCAGCCGCAGGTTCATTTCTTCGCCATCCCGCAGAATCGTCAATGAAACACGGTCGCCCGGGGCATATTCCGCTAAGGTATCGACGAGTTCCTGAACCGTCGTGATTTTGACGCCGTCGAACTCGGTCAGAACGTCGTCAACGAAAATATTTGCATCCTCAGCCGGACTGTCGCTCGTAACGCTCGTTACGAGAACGCCGGTCACATCGTCGTCCAATCCTAAGTCTGTGCGTGCGCTATCGTTCAGGTCGCGGACCGTAGCGCCGAGCCAGGGTTTCGCGTTGCTGCCTTTGGATTTGTCGTTCTGACCTTCGGAGTCGGCTTCGGTACGTCCGGTCCGTTCAGCGACCGTAGGCCGCGCCGCGAGGGTCACGTCGAACGTTATTTCACGTCCGCCGCGAATTCCGGTCAGCGTAATCTTTTCGCCGACGCTCGTATTGGAAGCGAGATAGGCGATAATATCTCCCATTCCGGTGACGCGGCGATCGTTGATTTTGGTAATGACGTCTCCATCGATCATGACGCTGGCTGATTCGCTGAACGGTTTCGTACCGCCCTGGACACCGGCTTTTTCCGCGGGACTGTTTTTGATCACGGTCTGGATCAAAGCGCCGCGCTGGTCGCGATCGAAGTCAAGTTCCGCGTTGAGCGTTGGCGTGAGTGAAATGCCGCTGAAGCCGATCCACGGATGATCGTACTTTCCGTCCTTAATCAGAGCCGGAATGACGCGTTTCGCGAGATTTGACGGGATCGCGTAGCCAATCCCAGCGGATGCGTAAGTCGTCGATGAGAAGGAATTGACAACGCCGATGACTTCTCCGTCGAGGTTGATCAGGACGCCGCCGGAATTTCCCGGATTGATTGCGGCGTCAGTTTGAATCATGTCCGGAATCTGATAATGGCTATTCGACGTTTTATCATCGTCCAGATTGAACGAGCGTCCCAGCGCAGAGACGATACCAGTCGTAATCGTTCCGGTGTTTCCGAACGGGTTCCCGATCGCGGCGACAAATTCGCCGACTTCGATTTCATTCGAATCGCCCAGCGTGACCGGCGTTAACCCGTCTTCATAATCTTCGACTTCGAGAACAGCTAAATCCGAATCCGGATCTTCGCCGATGACGATAGCGTTGCGGACGATCCCGTCATGATACGTGACCTGAACCTCAACCGCGCCTTCGATAACATGGTAGTTGGTGACGATATGACCGTCCTCATCCCAGACGAACCCGGTTCCGGAACCATAGGTATATCGTTCCTTGGTTTTCTGATCCGGTTCGGTCCCGTCTTCCGGCAGGTTGAAATATTGCTGGATGAAGGGCGATAATTCCTCAAAATTGAAGGTGTTTTCGTTGGCTCTGACGGATTTTACCGAGATAAAGACGACAGATGGATTAATTTCGTTGTAGAGCCGTCCTAATTCCGTTTGCGCGTCGGCGATTTCAGCGGTCGCGGTATCTCGATCGGCGGCGAAAGCCGGGAAAACGGAAGCCGTCAGTAAGATCATGACGAATAGAAGCGTGGTACATAAGGTGCTTTTTCTCATTTTTTCTCCTTATTCTCTAAGACGCAGGCCTTTTGTCTTAGACTTTTTTGCGTTTTTTTTCAAGCCATTCGTAAGAATACCTCTGAATTATTTGAAATTAGTTAATGCTTTGACTCTTTGATATTAGAAATAACTTAGCCTCCAATTATTCTTTTAATTGCTTGCGGCGTTTGAATCTTATTCCGCCTGCTGCAATAGAAAGAATAAGAGAAATTGCGCTCAACTGGTATAAAAATGGTTTAATTGCGATCCGCAGTTTTAAGTCAGCTGGTACAGAATGTACATTCCGCCGAAATACAGAATCACCATCGCGATCGAATCGAGTTCCATGATTTTAAATCGGCGCAGTTTCGCAACGTTGCCAATAACGGCGAGCGCCATCATCATCACGCCCAGCATACCGGTCACGATAAAGACGGGGTTCGTGACGCTGAGAAGACGTCCTTTCACGTAAAACAGATCGGTTATCGAAATTGCCAACATATTGAACATATTGGAGCCGAATAAGTTTCCCATCGCCATTTCCGGCGCGCCGATCGATAACGCCGCGATCGAAGTTACCAACTCAGGCAGTGATGTAACGAACGCGACCAGCGTTGAACCGACGAACGTTGCCCCCAGGTTCGTTACGACTGCGATTTTATCCGCCGCGTTGACCATCAGCGGCGAAACAAGGATCAGGACGATCGACGATGCCGCGAAGCTCAGGATACCAACGCGGAGCGAGGGAACGTCGGCTAAATCTTCCTCGCTCATCTCCGCCGAAACGGTGTCGTCTCCCTGCTGGTCGATGAGACGGATTGCGGAAACGTAAATGGCGGCGATGATAATCGAGTCAATTCCAATCCAGCCGATTTTGAAATGGATGGCGTCGAGAACCGGATTCGCGCCGATGAAGAACAGGACGACCGTACAGATAAAAATACCAAGCCCGCCGGAAAGAACATGTTGATACGCCGCTTCGCGTAGGATGCGCCGATTCCGGCTCAGGACGTCAAGAATCGCGAGGATCAGCATGTTGAAGGACGATGAACCGAAGAAGTTACCGGCGGCGATATTCGGCGAGTCGATGAGAACCGCGTTAATTCCGGTCAGCATTTCCGGCAGCGATGTCGCGCCCGCCAAGAGCAGGACGCCGATGAACATACCGCCGATCCCTGTCCGTGCTGCTAAAATATCGCCTGAACGCGCGAGCTGCATCGCGGCGACGACGATAACGGCGGCGCTTACCAAAAACGTGAACCAGAAACGATTCCCACTCAAGAAAAAGTTTAAGACGGCTTCCATGCGCTTTATTCTCCCGGATAGACTTTCGGAACGCCCTTAACCGCCGTGAGCGGCCAGTAGGTAAAGACCCCCGTATTGGGAAGGCTCAGGTCGCCAACGACGCGTTCGGTCGCGGCTAACGCCGCCAACGCTAAATCCTCGTTCGCGACGATCGCGAAAATTGAGCGGTTGATTTCCTCGGAGTCGACGTTCGCGTAGACGAAACGCCCAGGAATCCGCTTTCGCCGTCGGTATGCGCCGGTCGAATCCATCAGTGTCGCACCGCCGACCCCAGCTTTCGTCCACTCTGCCAGGACAGCGTCGGTATGCTTTATATCATGCAGGACTAAAAATATCATGAACATAGGTTGGCTCCCTTCTAAAAGAAAATCCCTCCTTCGTGATCGAAGAAGGGATTCGATTGACGAACTCAGCTAAATTTTAGCAGAGAACAACCGGCTTGATCAAGTCAGCGGACTTATTGCGCATCATGCTCAAAACGTTTTCGACTTCTTCGAACCCGTTGAAGCGGTGCGTTACCATCAGACCCGTGTCAAAGCGTCCGGCAACCATCATCGAGGTCAGTTTCTGCATGCGGAGACGCCCGCCGGGCATTAAACCACCGTTGATGCGTTTGTGGCCCATACCAACGCCCCAGTTCAATCGACCGAGCTTGATGTAGTCGCCTTCGCCGAGGTAGTTGACGTTACCGATCGCGCCGCCCGGTTTCAGCATGGAGAGCGCCTGGTCGAATGTATCGACATCGCCGCCGGCGATAACGACTTTATCGACAGGACCATGGTTCAGGTCGAGAACCTGTTCGACGATGTCGCCGTTGCGGTAGTTGATAATATCGGTCGCGCCATATTTTTTCGCGACTTCGACCGTCTTCGGGCGTGAACCGACCGCGAAGAGACGTCCCGCGCCATGGAGCGCAGCGCCGGCAACCGACATTAACCCAACGGGACCAATCCCGATCACGACGACGGTGTCGCCGAATTCAACGCCGGCGAGTTCAACGCCATGGAAACCCGTCGGGACCATGTCGCAGAACATCGTCGCAGCGGCAGGATCCATGCCTTCCGGAATGAGCGCCAAGTTGCCGTCAGCGTCGTTAACGTGGAAGAATTCAGAGAAAACGCCGTCCTTAATGTTCGAGTATTTCCATCCCGCGAGCATTCCGCCTGAATGCATCGAGTAACCGGCCTGAGCTTCGAGCGAGTTCCAGTCCGGCGTGATCGCAGGGACAATCACCTTATCGCCGACTTTGAAGTCCTTGACGAGCGAGCCGACTTCAACGACTTCACCGACGGCTTCGTGACCTAACGTTAATTCATGGCGATCGCCAATTGCACCCGCCCAAACCGTATGGACGTCAGAGGTGCAAGGAGCTAAAGCAATCGGTTTAACGACCGCATCTAACGGTCCGCAAACAGGGTACGGCTTTTCAATCCAACCGGTTTTTCCGATCCCTAACATTGCGAATGCTTTCATTTTAATATTTTCCTCCTAATAAAATCAAGATTTGAATGGTCAACTTTAGAAAGTTGACCAAATCACTGAGCCCATTTTATCGATATAGCGATTTTATACAAGGTTAAAAATTACCTAAGATCAAGATGATTTCTTTCCTGTTTTTTCGTATATCGTGAGACAACTAATCCAAATTAAAACTGAAAATTTTGGAGTTTGCGTCGAAAAACCTGTTTACACCTGTAAGGCTCGATGGTAGAATGACTAAACATCATTTCATCATACGATTGGGGGTAAAACGCATTGAGCAGATTGACCATCACAACGAAGAGTGCAGCCCAGACTACGGTCGAGCTGCTCTACATGGATCTTGAGCGGAGAATCGTCGCGAGTCCGATTGGGCTTTGCCCCGTGGACATGGCGCTGGCGTTTCTCAGGCTCTCTCATGTCCAGACCTGTGGAAAGTGCGTCCCATGCCGTATCGGGTTGGCGCAGCTTTGTGAAATGTTAGAGCGCGTATTGGATGGCGATGCGGAAATGAGCGTCATTGAGCAAATTGAACGCACAGCCAGAGTTATCGCCGATACAGCTGATTGCGCGATCGGCTTTGCCGCGGCGAATATGGTCCTGAAAGGGGTGCGCGGTTTTCGCGACGACTTCGAGGAGCATATCCGTTACAACAAATGTCTCGCGTCGCTGGAACAGCCGGTTCCGTGCGTGGAGCTTTGCCCGGCGCACGTGGACATTCCCGGCTATATTGCGCTGGTGCATGAAAAGCGCTTTGCGGATGCTGTGAGCCTGATTCGCAAGGACAATCCTTTCCCGACCTCCTGTGCACTCGTGTGCGAGCATCCATGCGAGGCGCGATGCCGCAGGAATATGCTGGACAGTTCTGTCAATATCCGCGGCATGAAACTCGCGGCAGTGGATAACGCCGGAGACGTGCCAGCGCCAACCTGCGCAGAGCCGACCGGTAAGAAGATCGCCATTATCGGCGGCGGTCCCAGCGGACTGAGCGCGGCGTACTATCTCCAGCTCATGGGTCATCAGACCACGGTTTTTGAGATGCATAAGCACCTGGGCGGTATGCTGTACTACGGCATTCCATCCTATCGGCTGCCGCGGGAACGGCTGGATCAGGATATCAATACAATTCTGTCCACCGGCGTCGAGGTTCGGCTGAACACGCTCGTCGGCGAAGGCGAGGGGTGTGTATCGATTAGTAAGCTGCGCGAGGATTACGACGCAGTGTATATCTCTATTGGAGCGCACACCGACAAAAAGATCGGGCTTCCCGGCGAGGACGCTATCGGCGTGATCTCAGCGGTTGAAATGCTTTGCACGCTGGCGGACGGCGGTACGATAGACTTGGCGGGGAAGCGCGTTTGCGTCATCGGCGGCGGCAATGTGGCGATGGACGTGACGCGCTCAGCGATTCGCCTGGGCGCGAATCCGGTCATGACGGTTTATCGCCGCCGACAGGTGGACATGACCGCGCTGGTGGAAGAAGTGCGTTCGGCGGTTGCCGAAGGCGCGGAGATTATGGAACTTCACGCACCGGTTCGGATTGAAACGGACCCGGATCATCGCGTGACTGCGTTGATTGCCCAGCCAAAGCTGATTGGTAAGTATGGACGGGACGGACGTCCGGCGCCGTCGGACTGCGCATTGCCGGAGGTGAGGATCCCCTGCGACGTCGTCATCGTCGCTATTGGGCAGGGTATTGAGACGCATTATTTCGAGGAGAAAGGAATTCCGATCAAGCGCGGCGTCATTGCGGCGGAGAACTGGAGCGCGGTTGAGAATGCGCCGGGCGTTTTCGCGGGCGGCGACTGCGTGACCGGACCGGCGACGGCAATCCGCGCAATCGCAGCGGGAAAGGTCGCGGCGGCAAATATTGACGCATACCTGGGCTATAACCACGAGATCCGTTCAGACGTGGAGATCCCTGCGCCGCGGCTGCGTGACAATCCTCCTTGCGGCCGCGTGAACGTCAAGGAACGACCGGCGTCGGAACGTAAAGCTGATTTTGAATGTGTTGAGTGCGAGCTGACCGAGGAAGAGATTCTTCAGGAGTCCGGACGGTGCTTACGATGCGACCACTTTGGTTTCGGCGTATTCAAGGGAGGCAGGGAAACGAAATGGTAAATATCAAAATTAACGGCGTCGACTTCCGCGTCCCGAAGGGTACGACGATCTTGAAAGCGGCGGAGGATGCGAAAATGCCGATCCCGAGCCTTTGCTTTCTGAAAGATATTAATGAAATCGGCGCGTGCCGAGTCTGCGTCGTTGAGATCGAGGGCGTCAATAAGCTAATTCCAGCGTGCAACAATCTGGTTCAGGAAGGGATGTCGATCCGCACAAATTCGCCCCGCGTGCGTGAGGCACGGCGGATCAATGTCGAACTGATTCTCTCTCAGCATGACTGTCTCTGTGCTGCCTGCGTCCGCAGCGGCAACTGTTCGCTGCAAAAGATCGCGAATGATCTCGGCATCGTCGCCGATGAATACGTTCGCGATGTTTCAAAAAATGTCTGGCCGAAGGATTTCCCGCTCATTCGGGATGCGTCGAAGTGCATCAAATGTATGCGATGTATTCAGATTTGCGAGAAGGTTCAGTCACTGGGCGTTTGGGATGTCGCCAAAACCGGCTCGCGTACCACTGTCAACGTTGCTCATAATCAGCTTATTACTGAATCCGACTGTGCGCTCTGCGGTCAGTGTATTACTCATTGCCCGGTCGGTGCGCTGCGCGAACGGGACGATACACAGAAGCTGCTGTCCATGCAGGGGGCGTTTTCCGATCCGGAGAAAATTACCGTGGTTCAGGTCGCGCCCGCGGTGCGCACTGCGTGGGCGGAGGAGCTTGGATTGACCCGTGAAGAAGCGACGCCGGCGAAGATGGTTGGCGCGCTCAGGGCGTTAGGCTTTGACTATGTTTTCGATACCGATTTCGGCGCAGATCTGACGATTATGGAAGAAGGGAGCGAATTGCTGGAGCGGCTCAAGCACCGCGATGCGCATCAATTCCCGATGTTTACCTCCTGCTGCCCCGGCTGGGTCCGTTTCCTGAAAGCGAAACATCCGGACATGATCGACCAGCTTTCGACCGCGAAATCTCCTCATCAAATGCAGGGCGCCGTCACGAAAACCTGGTTCGCTGAAAAGATGGGGATTGACCCCGATAAAATTTTCAACGTCTCGATCATGCCCTGCGTCGCGAAAAAACACGAAGCGGACATTCCCAATATTAACGGCGCTGGTCATGGGAAGGATGTCGACCTGGTATTGACGACGCGTGAATTGGCGCGGATGATGCGCGCGGATCATCTCGATGTCAAGCATATCCGCGAGACGCCGTTTGACTCTCCGTTAGGAACCGGTTCCGGCGCAGCCGTGATCTTCGGCGCGACCGGCGGCGTTATGGAAGCGGCGCTGCGGACCTGCTACTACCTGATCACCGGCAAAAACGTTTATCCGGACGCTTTTTATATGGTGCGCGGGTTGGACGGGTGGAAGGAAGCCAGTATCGATATTGCGGGTTCGACAGTGCGCACGGCGGTCGTCAGCGGATTGGGAAATGCCGAAAAGCTGATTCAGGCGCTCAAGCGCGGCGAGGTTGAGTACGACTTCGTCGAAGTCATGGCGTGCCCGGGCGGCTGCGCCGGCGGCGGCGGACAGCCGATCCACGATGGACAGGAGTTGGCGGACGTGCGCGGTGATAATTTGTATTTTCTGGATCGTGGGAACGCGATCCGGTTCAGCCATGAGAATCCGGATATTCTCAAGCTCTATCAGGAATATCTCGGGAAGCCGCTGTCTCATCGGAGTCATGAGCTGCTCCATACTGACCATCACGGTTGGCAGATGGCGTCGGAAAAGGCGCGCACCTGATTCTGACGACAGGTGCATCGAACAAAGACGGTCTAAAACGGCTCCGCTCCGGATTCTAACCGAGAGAGACCCTTGTATCGAATTTGGACGATGCTCATACAGATATAAAACGGGGTTTGGGGTGTCCCCAAGAGGGGTACAGGGGAGGCCCCTGGTATGGATAAT
>DAOUFB010000120.1:0-4848 GCA_034430135.1 Flexilinea sp.
TCAATTTCGCTCACCGCGACTCCGGTTTCGAACGGCTTCCGCTCCGCTAAAACCGCGCCATTTTCGAGGATAAGCCCATGCCCTGCGTAGACAGCGTCGGTCGTCGATTCGCCCGCTCCCGCGGACGCATAGACAATTCCGACAGATTGCGCCATGGAGCGCGCTTTCAGGAGCGTCCGACGTTCCGCCGCCGCGCCAATCTGTTCAGCCTCCGCGCCGAGTATCAGGATGAGCGTTGCGTCTGAATAAGCGGGTGATCCATGCGCGAACAAAGGAATTCGGTTATCGTGCGAAAACTCTACCCTAAAGCGCAGGTTCGCCATCTCGACGCATGAAAAAAGCAAGTCGCGTCCAAACGGAACTGGCTTTCCGAAGAAATCGACCGTCTCCGGAACTGAATCGCTAGCAGTGAACCAGCGCGGTTCGTTTTTTCCATTCGTGGTTTCGAGCGCAGCTTTCGGCACGAATCCGATCACTTCACCGTCCGCAGCGACCGCTGCAACGTTATACAGCGCCCGTCCATTCCGGAGCGGAAGTCCGACGACAGCGATGAGTTCCCGTCCCTGCGTCGCTGCGGCAACGCGACGAAGCGCGTTTAAACCCGCCTCAAGCAGCGTTTCCTGAAAGAAAAGATCGCCGCAGCTGACGCTCGTCAGTCCCAACTCAGGAAAGACGGCGATCCGAATCCCTTCCGCCTCACAGCGGGTAAGCGTCTCAAGAACCGCGTCCGCGTTCATCTCTGGATCGGCGACGCGAATCTCCGGCGCGGCAGATGCGACCTTAATCATTCCATATTTCATATGCGTACCCCTCCTTTCCACCCGTGTCCGGTCATTTCCGGAACTGCGCGGCTGCCGCGACGGCTAACTCATCACAGCGGTTGTTCTGCGGATTATCGGCATGACCGCGAACCCAGATAAATTTGACCTGATGCGCCTGAAGCAGCGACCATAACTTCTCCAACAGGTCAACATTTTTCGCGGCTTCGGTTTTATTCCGTTTCCAGCCATTCGCCCGCCAACGCGCCAGCCAACCCTGCTCAACCATATCCACGACATACTTCGAATCAGAATAAAGCGTCACGCTGCAACGGCGTTTCAGCGCTGAAAGTCCAACGATAACGCCCATCAGTTCCATCCGGTTATTCGTCGTTTCAGGTTCACCCCCGGAAAGCTCCTTCCGGTTCGTCCCCGACATCAGGATTACGCCATAACCGCCCGGACCCGGGTTCCCTGAGCAGGCGCCGTCCGTGTAAATCGTTACCGAAGTTAAAGATTCATTTTTCATTTCCATCATTCTCTCTATTTTAACGGCGGAGACGGCTCATCGAAAAAAGTTCATCCATTCGCGTTAAAATAACCTTGTTCGACCCATTGAATAGTTCGAAAGAAAGACGATTGATTTGATGATGATTTCACCCCGCCGTACCTTATCCGCCGCACTGAAAACGAGCCTCTGGCTCGGACTAACCGTTTTCGCCGCCATTGCCGTTTTCGAACGTTACGCGGATTTTTTGAAAAATGGACGTTATGTTCCCTCGTTTCTCCTGATCGTCGGACTCCTCGCCGTCGGAAGCGTTTTTATCCTGATGCTGATATGGGGCGGGAAGGTCATGACGCGCCTAACCCAATTGAAGCACCGTCTCGGCTGGATCCGTGTCCCGCTCGCGGGGATCGCCTGCCTTTTCCCGTTCATCCTTTATGCGAAACTGCCCTGGAGCGAACCTTACGGAGCGACCGCCATCCGCGCATTCCTTTACGCGCTTTTCTTTCTCGCCGCGGTCTGGATCTATGACCCGGGGAACAGCGCCGAGCCCGGAATGGCGTCATACGTAACGCTCGCTTTTTTCTTCTCCGTCAGCGCGATTCTGATCCAGCAATTCCGGCTCGTCAGCTCGTATCCGTTCAGCGTTGGCTGGTCCGAGGGGAACCGTTTTTGGGACTATTCCGTCCTCTTCGGACGCAATCTCTATGATTGGAACGGTGAAGGCGCGATACCGGCTTATATCGATCTGGGTCGCCAGAGCCTTTGGGGAGCGATTTTTGTCCTGCCCAAAGTTTCAATTGCCATGATGCGCGCCTGGAACGGGATTCTCTTTACCGTTCCGTATCTTCTTTTGGGCTGGGCGCTGCTCCGAAAGAATGAGTCGTCCGCCGATTCGTCTCATTCTTTGACGCTGAGCGCCGTACTTTGGACGATGCTGTTCCTGAATCAGGGACCGATCTATACGCCGCTCGTTCTGGCGATTGCGATCGCGGCAGCCGCGCGGAAGCTTCCGCTCATCCTGCATCTCGTTCTGGTCGCCGCTGCGGGCGCGTATGCGGTCATGTCCCGATCGACTTGGATTATCGCCCCGCCGCTTTTCGCCGCCGCGCTTGCATTTTTGGAAACGCGCGACCGGAAGCGCCGTTGGACGATGGCGATACTCCTCGCCATTGTCGCGTTCATCGGTGCGTTACTCTACCTGAAACGGGATCTTTATCTTCCGTCGGCGCAGACGTCCGACGCAGAACAGCTGCGTTCGGATGAAATTGCTCTGGACGAGCCCGCGCGTCAACCAGAGGCGCTCGATGAGCTCGTCGAATCAGCCCCCGCGATGTTCACGCCTGAATGGGTCGCTTCAATGCTGAGCCGTCAGCCGCTCCTCTGGAGCCGCCTGCTTCCGAACGAAACCTACCGTCCGGGGATCCTGCTCGGGTTGCTGATTGCGATCTTGCCCCTATGTGCGTTGCTTTTGATCTGGACGCTGGGCGGCGGGTGGAAAATCGATCGAACGGTAAGGATCCTGATCGGGCTGATGCTCGTCGCTCTTTGCGGCATTGGATTGCTGATTTCGGTCAAAATCGGCGGCGGCTCGAATTTACATAATTTGGACATCTTTCTGATCGCGCTTCTCCTCGTCGGCGCGTTAGCGTGGAACGACGGCTTCGGCTCATGGCTCGCTGCAACGGTGCGCAAAAATAACCGCTGGGTAGGAGGCGTGATCCTCGCAGCGGTCCTGATTCCTGCGCTGACCGCTGCGTTCGAACTGACTCCGAAGGTTTATCCGCCGAAAGAAACGACCGCAGACGCGCTGGATAAAATCAACGAGGTTATCGACGCGGTCAACGGCGAAAACGTTCTGTTCATCGACCAACGGCAATTGCTGACTTTTGGCGATGTTCCAAAAATTCCGCTTATCGCGGACTACGAAAAAAAGTGGATGATGGACGAAGCCATGGCGGATAACGCCGACTGGTTCGCCCCATATCTCGCCGATCTGAAAGCGCACCGCTTCACCGTCATTATCAGCGAACCGCTCCAAATCAAGTTCCAGGGTGCGGAGCTGAATTTCAGCGAGGAGAACGACCTCTTCGTGAAACACGTTTCCATCCCGACGCTTTGCACCTATGAACCGATTGAGACCTTCCCGGAGCAGGGCGTCCAAATCCTCGTTCCGCGCGCTGAACCCGTTACGTTCGATGGGGTCATGTGCCCCTGATCACGGATTTTCGCCGTGTTGTTTGTCAATGATTGGAATCAGCTTGACAGGTTAATGTATATCCATATAATACTCGGCAACAGTACCTGACACGCGCCCTGCTGCTCTTTTTTGAGCAGGAGGAGCGGACCACGTCAGGTCTTTTTTTAAGGAGAATTTAGAATGAATGCCCAAAAACGCCATCAACCTGCTTTGGACATTGATCAGCAGATACAGAATTTACGCCAGAATGGACTGCAAATCAAAGATGAGGAATTCGCGAAGACAGTACTGAATGAAGTCTCTTATTATCGTCTAATCAAAGCATATGGGCTGGAATATAAGAAACGTAATGCTTCCTTCTCTGCGAATACAACTTTTGAGCATATCATTTATCTTTACAAATTTGACTTGAAATTTCGGCATCAGATATTCCAGCAGATTGAAACTGTTGAGATTATGTTGCGTTGCAGATTAGGCAACTATCTGTCTTCAAAATATGGCATTCATGGGTATATGAATGGGACTATCTTTGCGAATCCGGCTTTACACCCTAACTTTATATATGAGGTAAATGAAGCGCTAAGACGAAATGCTAACTCGCCGTTTGTAACGAATTTTCGGAAAAATTATGTACCTGATTCCCCGCCTTTTTATGCACTGGTAGAGATTCTCAGTTTTGGGACACTCTCTAAATTTTATAAAAATTTGAACGGCAAGGATAAAAAAGAGATTAGTAAGAATTTCGGTATCGGGTACACCTATTTGGAAAGCTGGCTGGAATGCCTGGCATTTGTTCGAAATAGATGCGCGCACTATGCACGATTGTATAACGTTGATTTAACTATTTCTCCCAGATTGTATAAACAGTACAAAGAGCGACAAATTGACGAAAAACGAATTTTTAGCGTTTTGCTATGCATGAAACATATTATCGGGTTGACCGATGACTGGATGCACTTTTCTAATAGTTTAGAAAAGATACTCTTAGATTTTTCCCAAGTAGATAAGAACAGAATCGGTTTTCCATCGGATTGGCTGGACTTACTGACACAGGATAAGAGGGAAGTAAATAAAATAGAAAATTGATATAATTCAGACAGTCGAACAAGCAAAACCGATTGGTTCCGAGAAAGACGGCGGATCGAATTTACATCTTTCTGATCGCGCTTCACCTCGTCAGCATCCTGATTCGCGCGATGAACCCGTTGCGTTCGATGGGGTCACGTGCCCCTGATCACGGATTTTCGCCGAAACTTGACGGATCATTGAAACAGCGGTATATTATTGCTTGCCCAATTAATGGACGGTATGCCCTCGTAGCTCAATTGGATAGAGCGTTTGCTTGCGGAGCAAAAGGCTGGGGATTCGAGCTCCTCCGAGGGCGC
>DAOUFB010000121.1:0-12066 GCA_034430135.1 Flexilinea sp.
CTGATCTCCGCGCGGACCGAATTTTATGACTATCCGACCGCGCTCCCGACCGTCGAACGCAGCTCCATCAAGCTCGACCTGCATCGGCGCGATTTCACGATTAACACGCTGGCGCTTCGTCTTGACGGAGACGCATACGGCGATCTCCTTGACTTTTGGGGCGGGATGAACGACCTCGCGCGGCGTCAGATTCGAACGCTTCACTCGCTGTCGTTTACCGATGACCCGACGCGCATGATCCGCGCGGTCCGCTTTGAACAGCGCTTCAATTTTCAGATCGAAGCCAATACCCTTGAGCGGCTCATGCTTTCCGCCCGGAACCTGAAACAAGTCTCCGGTCAGCGTATCCGCCACGAGTTTCAGCTCCTTTTTGCCGAAAGCGACCCTCCCGCCTGCTTCGCGCGTCTTGAAAATTTGGGGCTGCTGCGCGCGATTCATCCAGACCTGCGCTGGACGGCTCAAAACAGCGCCGACTTTCGCCGCTTCCATGACGCCGAGCCCAACGAAACCTATCGAAACGCCGAACCGGGAATCGTCGATTCTCTGCGGTCGTGGGGAGCGTTCATCTGCTGGCTGGGGACGGAACGAGCGGACACGATTCAACAGCTCGCCAACCGGTTCCAGATCCCAGTGCGCGTTCTCGCGTCTATCTCCGGTCTCGCGAAACTGTTTTGCGAATTTGCCGGCGTCCGGAAAAAGCGGCGGAGTGAAGCGGTTTTCTTCCTCGAAAGAATCCCGCTCCCCGCGATTTACTGCTATGACGTTTTAAGCGATTCGGTCGAAATCAATGCTTTTTTAGATCGTTATTTAAATGATTTTCGGAATCGAAAGCCAATTACGACCGGTGAAACGTTGAAAAAAGCCGGTTTTCCTCCCGGCGCCTGGATGAGCCAGCTGATCGATCGGCTTCGGGCGGCTCGGATTGACGATGAAATCACGAGCGCGAACGAAGAGGCGGTCTATCTCGAACGCGCGCTCGCGGAACTTCGCGCCCATAATGAACAAGACGCGCAATCCGATTCGGTGGGAGAAGAAAAAAGATGACGAAGGAACTGACAAAAGCTGAGAAAAAAGCCTGGTTGGATAGCGTCCACATCCGGAAAATGCGCGAATCGGATCTGCCCTTGATTGAGTGGAACGGAGCGTACACCCGCTATCGCCGCGTTTACCGCGAGATTTTCCAGAACCAGGAACGAGGAATTACGACCGTTCTCATCGCTGAATCGCGGGAGGACGGCGTCATCGGTCAAATCTTTCTGACCCAAAAGGACCCGAATCCGATTTTCAGCCCGGAAGACCCCTATCTTTTTATCAGTTCTTTTCGGATCAAAGAAGCCTTTCGGAATCGCGGGCTGGGAACGCTGCTGCTCAAAATGGCGGAGCTTTACGCCGAACGTAAAAAAATTCCCTTACTGATTTTGAATTGCGCGAAGACGAATCAGGACGGTCTGTCGTTTTATAAGCGCCATGGGTTCGAGAGCTATCGTATGGATGATGGGCGCTGGACCTATATTGACCATCAAGGCGTGGTTCAGGATGAAATCGAACCCGCTTTTTCGATGCGGAAGCGGATTTAGCAAGGAGCAAACGATGGAACCCATCATCAAATTTATCGACGTTAAAAGCATCCTGACGAAATCGAACCTTCCCATCGCGGATTACTCCGTGAACCCGTATGTCGGATGCACGCATGGCTGCAAGTACTGCTACGCCAGCTTTATGAAACGCTTCACGAATCATCCCGAACCCTGGGGGACATTCCTGGACGTCAAGTACTGGGACGAACTAAAAAATCCCGCGAAGCTCCGAGGAAAGGAACTTTTCTTCGGCTCGGTCACCGATCCATACCTGCCCGAAGAGGAACGATTCGAGCGCACGCGTACGCTCCTTGAACAGCTTGCCGACAGCGGGATCACGAATGAAATCAGGGTCAGTATTCAGACAAAGTCCGACCTCGTTCTCCGCGACATTGATCTTATCAGGCGCTTCCGGGACATTCGCGTCGGCTTCAGTATTAATACGCTCGACGAAGGTTTCCGCGCCGACATGGATCGTGCCGTCCCGATCCAACGCCGCCTCGCCGCGATGAAAACGCTTCATGACGCCGGAGTCCGGACTACCTGCTTCATTTCGCCCATCTTCCCGGGCATTACGGATGTGGAAGCTATCATCGAGCGCGTAAAAGATCAGTGCAACCTGATTTGGCTTGAGAACCTGAATCTGCGCGGGAGTTATAAGGGAGACATTCTGGCTTATATCCGAGAGAAATATCCGGAAGCCAGCCCGCTTTATCAGGAAATCTATACGCATGGCAGTTCACTGTATTGGGAAGCGCTCGACGCACGGCTTCGCGTCTTCGCCTCGGAATTGGGACTCGAATACGTCCGGAACGATGACTCGATGAAGCGTACTTTTAATGACCCGCCGGTCATCGTCAACTTCTTTTATCATGAGAAAATAAAAAAGTCCGCGAACGTTTCGACTCGGGCCACTGACGCAGTACCGCGAATTTAAAAATCTGTTCAAACGCATTATAGAGAGGAAGTTAGCGAGGAGTTGCATGAAGACAAAGACAGTATACAGACAAAGCATTTTCCCATGTGGCATTGATAGCGTGTATTCACTTTTGCGAAATCTTTCTACTTTGCAATACATCGCAGCTCCGTACGCAACATTTGAACCACAAAACAAAAGCGATGATATAGCGTGGCAGCCGGGGCAGATAGTAACATTCAGATTTAAGCTATTTGGCGTAATCCCATTTGGAATTCATACGATTACGGTTATTGATTTTTCTAAAAAAGAGATATATACAAATGAAAGCAATACGTACGTTCCTATATGGAATCATCGAATTCAATTAATAGATAATAAGGATGGCACAACTACATATAGTGATGAAGTTGAGATTGGTGCAGGATGGAAAACGATCTTTGTGTGGATGTGGGCAAAATGTTTCTATGCACATAGACAGAAGAAATGGATTCGACTATTGAAAGATAATTTTCCGTTTATTGGCTCTGAGTAAATTATTAAGTTAGAAGGGAAATACGGCAGATAATGTACAAAACGCTCTATGACGCCGGAGTCCGGACGACCTGCTTCATTTCGCCGATCTTCCCGGGCATTTCGGATGTGGAAGCTATCATCGAGCGCGTAAAAAATCAGTACAACCTGATTTGGCTGGAGAACCTGAATCTGAGCGGGAGTTCGGAAAATTATCTGAACGAGCATTTAGGAGAAAGAAAGAGACGACTTACATTCTCAAATCATAGACCTACGAAAAGAAGTTGAACAAGCTGAAAGTGTCAGAAGCTGTACAGAGAAATTACCTCAGGAAAACAGAGGACGAACACAGGTGAAAAAGCGAGAGTCAGGGTTATAAAATTGTGTTGAAATATGTTATATTTTTGTAAATATTGAGTAAATCAGATTAAAAGTTGTGAATGAGATAAGTGAAATAATGAAAACATATCAGGATATAAACAAAGAAACTATTGACAGATGGGTTGAGGAAGGCTGGGAATGGGGGAAACCAACTTCGCATGATGAGTACATCAATGCAAAAAATGGAGAATGGAGAGTTTTTCTTACTCCGACTGTTCCAGTCCCACATGAGTGGCTTGGAGATTTGAAAGGGAAGAAAATATTAGGTTTAGCATCAGGCGGAGGACAGCAAATGCCTATATTTAATGCTTTAGGTGCAGATTGTACTGTACTTGATTATTCTTCAAAGCAAATAGAAAGCGAATTTTTAATTGCTGAAAGAGAAGGCTATATTATTAAAGCAATTGAAGGTGATATGACAAAAACTTTGCCTTTTGAGAATGAAACCTTTGACATAGTTTTTCATCCGGTTTCCAACTGTTATGTTGAAGATGTGCAACATGTTTTTAATGAAACATATAGAGTTCTGAAAAAGGGTGGTATTTTTCTTGCGGGTTTAAATAATGAAATAAATTACATTGTGGATAATGAAGAAAAAGAAATTATTTGGAAAATGCCTTTTAATCCATTAAAAGATAAAGCAGCTAAAGAATATATGATTAAAGAAAAGTCCGGGATGCAGTTTTCTCACAACATGACGGAGCAGATAGGCGGACAATTAAAGGCGGGATTTACTTTGCTTGATATATATGAAGATACAAATGGTTTTGGCAGGCTACATGAATTGAATATTAAAACATATATTGCAACTAAATCAGCTAAATTATAGGATTAGCTAAATTCCCGGTTTGCCTAAATGTATATAAATAATTTGAGGAACAGTAAATCGAATGGTTTGCTGTTTTTTGTTACTCAACTTGATATTGCAATTTAAGTCAAAATAAAAGTGTCAATAAATCAAAAAAGGTACTTGACAAAACGCTTTATAGGGAGCGTTCTCGGACGTCAAGTACTGAGACGAACTGAAAAAGCCAGCCAAAACTCCATGGAAAGGAACTTTTCTTCGGCTCAGTCACCGCCCCGTACCTGCACGAAGAAAGGAACGTTTCGAGCACACGCGGTCTCTCCTTACACAGCTTGCTGAGAGCAGGATCGCGAATGTTTCAACTCGAACCACTGACGCAGCACTGCAAATTTGAAAATCTGTTCGAACGCGTTATAATGAACGCATGAAAAAGCTCTTCGACCTCCAAGCCCCCTATTCACCGATGGGCGATCAACCGCAGGCAATTCGTGAACTCGTCGACGGTGTCCGGGCAGGAAACCGTCATCAGGTTCTCCTCGGCGCAACCGGCACCGGGAAAACGTTCACGATGGCGAATATTATTCAGGAACTTCAGCTCCCTGCTATCATCATGGCACATAATAAAACGCTCGCTGCGCAGCTTTACGCTGAATTCAAGGAGTTTTTTCCCAACAACGCCGTCGAATATTTCGTCTCATACTACGACTACTACCAACCGGAAGCCTACGTTCCGCGGCGCGATCTTTTCATTGAGAAGGAAGTCGATACCAACGATGAGATCGACCGCCTTCGGCTCGCCGCGACCGCCGCGCTTTCCTCGCGTTCCGACGTGATCATTATCGCGTCGGTCAGCTGTATCTACGGATTAGGCGACCCCGAAGCCTACGGAAAAGCGGTCATCACGCTCAAGACCAACACGGTTCACCGCCGCAACGCGCTTCTCCGCAATCTCATCGAAAACCGCTATGAACGCAATGACATGGATTTTCATCCGGGTACGTTTCGCGTCCGCGGAGATACGCTCGATATCTACCCAGCCTACGAAGACTCGCTCATCTATCGAATTTCTTTTTTTGGCGACGAGATCGAGAAAATCAGCGCAGTGAACCCGCTGACCGGTGAATTTTACCGCGTTGAGGACGAGATAAAAATCTACCCCGCGAAACACTACATCACCGAAGAATCGCGCATGAAACAAGCGATGGCAGATATCGAAAGCGAACTCGCCGAACGCATTCAATTTTTCAAAGATCGGGAAATGTTCCTCGAGGCGCAGCGCATCGAACAGCGGACGAACTTCGATTTGGAGATGATCCGTGCGACGGGATACTGCGCCGGGATCGAAAACTACTCACGCCATATGGATCAGCGCGCGCCGGGGTCGCATCCCTGGACGCTGATGGATTATCTGCCGTCGAATTACCTGCTCTTCATCGACGAATCGCATATGACCGTTCCGCAGATCCGCGGAATGTACAACGGCGACCGCGCCCGAAAGCAAGTTCTCATCGATTACGGGTTTCGGCTCCCGAGCGCGTTAGATAACCGACCGCTGACGTTCGCTGAATTTGAAAACGTCATGGGAACGACGATTTACACCAGCGCGACGCCGGGACCCTACGAATTGGCGCGGACGCAGCTCACCGCGGAGCAGATTATCCGCCCGACCGGACTCCTCGATCCTCTCGTCGAAGTCCGCCCGATTGAGGGTCAGATTGACGACCTGATCACCGAAATTCGCAAGCGCGTTGAAAAGGGTCAGCGCGTCCTGGTTACAACGCTGACGAAGCGCATGGCGGAAGACTTGACCGACTACCTCAAGGAGAATGAGATTAAGGTTCAGTACCTCCATTCGGAAGTCGATACGCTTGAACGAATTGCGATTCTGCGCGATATGCGCCTTGGAACTTACGACGTTATCGTCGGGATCAACCTCCTTCGGGAGGGACTCGACCTCCCGGAAGTCTCGCTCGTCGCGATTCTCGACGCGGATAAAGAGGGGTTTCTCCGCTCCGGCGTCTCGATGATTCAGACGATCGGACGCGCCGCACGAAACGCGGAAGGCATGGTTATCATGTACGCCGATAAGATAACCGATTCGATGCGCTACGCGCTCGACGAAACGGCGCGGCGCCGCCGGAAGCAGGAAGCTTATAACGAGGCGCATGGCATCCAGCCAATGACGATTACCAAGGGGATCTACGACCTTTCCGAACGGCTGACGACGTCCAACGCAATCGCCGAGGAAAAGGCGGATTATCAATCCGTGAAAAAATCGCTGCCGGAGAACGAGTTGAAACATGCGTTAGCGCAGCTGGAACGCGAAATGAAAGAGGCGGCGAAGAATCTTGAATTTGAACGCGCCGCGGAACTCCGTGACCAGGTTTACGAACTTCGCTCGCTTCTCGCCGACGCAATGAACGCCTCGCCCTGGAAACGAGTTAAGTTAATGGCGGGGGAAGTCTCCTTTGATTAACCGAAAAGCTGACGGGGATTAACGACAAAAAGAGCCGCGGGACAGTCCGCGGCTCTGATTTTACTTGTGTGATTTTTAGCGCGAAAGAATATTTGAAATATCGATATACTCAGGCGACACGGAACGATGTTTTCCGACGAGGTCGGCAATTGGGAATGGAACGATCGCGCGTTCCGACATCGCAGTCATAACGCCATAGATTCCGGTCGTAATAAATTCAATCGCCTTATACCCCATTCGAGACGCTAAAATTCGATCGAACGCCGTCGGCGAACCGCCGCGCTGGACGTAAGAAAGGTTCGTCTCACGGCAGGTAAAGCCAAGATCCATGCTGTCCAGCTGAATGGCTAATTCATGCGCCGGGATCGGGTAACCCTCTGCAATAACGATAATACAGTGTTTCTTCCCGCGCTTGTACGAATTTTCAATAATCTGACCTACTTCTTCGACGGAAATCGGATTTTCCGGAATCAGCGCGACTTCCGCGCCGGAAATCATCGCGGACTGAACCGCTAAATAACCGCTGTCCCGACCCATCGTCTGGACAAGGAACGCGCGCGTATGGGACGCGGCAGTATCGCGGACTTTATCAATCGCTTCCATGATCGTATTTAACGCCGTATCGACGCCGATACAGGTATCCGTTCCGAAAACGTCATTATCAATCGTGCCCGGAATTCCGACGACCGGATATCCTTCTTTTGAAAGGCTCAGCGCGCCCGTCAGCGTTCCATCGCCTCCGATCGCAATCAACCCATCTACACCCTGATTATTCAGCTGACGGAGCGCTTCGCGTTGACCATGCGGCGTGCGCATTTCTTTCGAGCGGTCAGTCCGTAAGAAAGTTCCGCCGTGGCTTAGAATCCCCGAAACGTCGCGGCGTCCAAGCGGCATGAAATCCCCATTGATAAGTCCCTTATACCCGTCCTGAACGCCGTAAACTTTTAAGCCTTTCGCGATCCCGGCGCGAACGACCGCGCGAATCGCAGCGTTCATCCCCGGAGCGTCGCCGCCCGAGGTCAATACAGCAATCGTCCGGATTGGTGTCGTATGCGTGTTGTCTTCCATGATTATTGCTCCTGATTCTCAAATCATCCTACTAGACATTGTAACATTTTTTATGATTTGAATGACTTGCATGACCGCGAAAATACACAAAATTCAGCGGAAATATCTACCAGTTTCTCAACAGATCCCGCCGCAATTATTTTTCGACAAGGACGTTCATTTCTCCCAGCTCCTGACGCAGTTTTCCGACCAGATCATCATTGATCCGGATCCGAACGTTCGGATATTCGACGAGAAACGACTTTCCATTCTCCCGTATCACAAACGCGAAAGAATCCTTCCCCGGATAGGAGCTAACTAGCCCATGGATCCGCGCCAGCCGCCGCTCCTGAAACTCGAATTTCTGGTCAGGGAGAACGTCAATCGTCAACGTCAGCAGCTTTCGCCGCTTTGTCGAGCCCAAACCCGGGAAATCGTCCTCATCCTCATCCTCTTCATCGTCCGGATTCGCGGTTAAGTCGGAAAGGGAAACCTTATGATAATCATCCGGATGTACTTTAGGTTCGGGCTCAGCGTTCCCTCCGCCGCTCATCGCGCCCGATTCATTTTCCGAAGGCGTCCTCATTTCAGCGACAGCCTCATCCACCGGCGCCGAATTCAGGACAGGCTTCTCCGGTTCGGACGAGGCATTTTCCCGTGACGCAGTCTCGACGACCGTATCCGCGACGCGATCGGTAACGGAATAAGGTTTCTTTTCCGGGATCAGCGGTGCGTCAGGTTCGACATAAGTCTCGAACGCGGCGTTTGACACGGGTGGTTCTTCCAACAAGAACTCTTCTCCCCAAAATGGGTCTTCTTCCTCAACGCAGGTGTTCGGGGACGCATAGGGAGCCGCCGCTTCAGCGACCTGATGCGTCGGAATGTCCGACGTCAGCGGCTTTAAATCATTCGGCGAAAGCATGTCGTCAACTACGTCATCTTCAAAATCGCCTGCGCTAAACGAATCAGCAAATTGGAGAATATCGGATTCACTGTCGGTAAGTTCGAGGCGCTCTGCGTTTCCGGCGGTAATCTGCGGCGTGAGGCGCGTTTTATCCAGTCTGCCGATCACGATGATGAGCGAGTCCGTCTTCACGATATCTAAAACACGATCCCAGACGGTCGGGAAGAAAGTCACGTCGATGACATCCCCGTTCGCGTCCTCAAGCCGAATATTTCCCATGGGCTTCATGTCGCGTTTCGTCAGCGTAATCCGGATCGACTGAACGATTCCGCCGACCGTGACCTGCGCCTGACTTTGAACTTTATCGAACTGATTAATCATCATCGTCCGCCGTTTTTTCAGCGTGTTCCGATATGCGTTCAGCGGATGATCCGAGACGAAAAGCCCGAGCAGGTCGCGTTCCCAGAAAAGTTTTTCCTGCGTTTCGATCGGAAGCGTTTCGTCCAGCTCAATATGAACCGACGCGATCGCCATCATTTCGAACATATCAAACTGCCCCGTTTCGCGGCTTTTCTTATTCGCGCCGCTGGCGGCGATAATCCGATCCAGTCCGTTTAGGAGCGCGCCGCGTTCACCAAAATCGTCCAATGCGCCTACTTTGATCAGGCTTTCCAGGGCGCGCCGCCCAACGAGTTTCAAATCGACGCGTTCCGCGAAATCGTCCAAATTCGCGAATGGACCGTTTTCACTGCGTTCAGCCACAATCAGTTCGATTGCCGATTTTCCTGCATTTTTGACCGCACCAAAGCCAAAACGGATCAGGCTCTTTTCCTCCGCCCTGTCTTCGACGGTAAATTCCCAGTCGCTGGCGTTGATATGCGGCGGGAGAACGTCGATACCAAGACTGCGGCATTCGTTAATATAAAACGCAACCTTCGCCGAATCGCCGTGATTCGCGTCGAGCGTTGCGCTCATGTATTCGATCGTGTAATGCTTCTTCAGGAAAGCGGTCTGAATCGAAAGGAGCCCATAATCAGCGGCATGACTTTTATTAAACCCGTAATTCGCGAATTGTTCCCAGTTCTTGAAAATTTCCTCGGCGATCTGCCGCTCAATTCCGTTCGCAACGCAGCCCTCGATAAACTTGATACGGTGCTTTTCAACTTCGGCTTTCTTCTTCTTGGAGATGACCTTGCGGAGCATGTCCGATTCCGCGGCGGTATAACCGCCGAGTTCCTGAGCCGCAAACATGATCTGTTCCTGATAAACCGGAATTCCGAACGTTTCCTCGAAAATCGGGATCATCTTCTCATGCAGGTAGGACGGCTGACGCTCGCCATGCATACAGGCGATATATTCCGGAATGAAGTCCATCGGACCCGGACGGTAAAGCGCAACCATGGCAATGATATGGCTCAGCTTATGCGGCTGCATGTCGATGATATTGCGGGTCATGCCCGGACTTTCCAGCTGGAAGATACCCGCCGTATGACCTTCGCAAATATATTGGTACGTTTCCGGGTCGTCCGACGGAATGTTATTCAGCGTTAATACGCGTCCATGGCGTTTTTCAATCATTGCGCAACAACGTTGCATGATTGTCAGCGTCGCCAGCCCAAGAAAGTCGACTTTGAGCAACCCCATCTGGTCAACGACGTTCATTTCAAACTGAGCAACCGATTTAATCGGGTTTTCGTCCGAACCCGAGGTCGGACGATGAAGCGGGGCATATTCGATGATCGGCTTATCCGTGATGATAACGCCCGCGGCATGCGTCCCGACGTTCCGGGTAATTCCTTCCATTTCCGACGCCGTGTCGATGAGTTCCTGATAGCGCGGGTTCGAATTCGTCGCTTCACGAAATTCGACAATTTCGTTCAAGCAGTTTTTCAGCGTAATCGAAGCGCCGCTCCCGGGCATCTTCGTTCCATTCGGGATCAATTTACAAAGCTGGTCAACTTCCTGAAGCGGAATACCAAGGACGCGTCCGACATCGCGGATTGCGCCTTTCGCGCCGAGCGTATTGAAGGTAATAATCTGTGAAACGTGATCCGCGCCATACTTATCCGAGCAGTATTGCAGCAGCATGAAACGCTTATCGTCTTGAATGTCGAGGTCAATATCCGGCATCGAGATACGTTCCGGGTTCAAAAAGCGTTCAAAAATCAGTTTGAAATCGAGCGGGTCAATCGGCGTAATATGGAGGGCATAGGCGACGATCGAACCCGCGCCGGAACCGCGGACGTTGTACCAGATATTCTGCTCCCGTGCGTAACGAATCAGGTCATGCACAATCAGGAAGTACGAATCAAAACCCATTTGATGAATGATCCGCAATTCCTTTTCAATCCGCTCCCGAACCGCTGGATCCTTCGTTACCCGATCACCATATCGATCGATTAACCCCTCTTCGCAGAGACGCCTCAGTTCAGACTGATCCGTTTGACCGACCGGGACAGGGAAAATCGGCAGGTGATGCGTATCGGTGTCAAGATTCACGTTGCAGCGCTCAGCAATTTCAAGCGTGTTCGTCAATGATTCAGGCACCTCACCAAATAGCCGTGCCATCTCCTCCGGCGAGCGCAGGTAGTATGTCCGGTCCGACATGCGGAAGCGGTTTTCGTCGGTCAGATTTGCGCCCGTCTGAATCGCGAGCATGACGTCCTGATACTTCCAGTCTTCCGGATCGACGTAGTGCATATCATTCGTGGCAACGTAGCGCAGGTTGTACTCTTTTCCCAACTGCATCAGCGTTTTATTCAGCTTTTTGATTTCAGGTATTTCATGATCCTGAAGCTCTAAAAAGAATCGATCCCGCCCGAACCGCTCCAGATACCATTCGATCTTCTTCCGAGCGTCCGTCAGGTCGCCGCGATCGATCGCACGCGGAATTTCCGCCGCCATGCAGCCCGAAGTACATATCAGCCCTTCCGAATATTTTTCGAGCGTTTCATGATCGATACGCGGATGATAATAAAAGCCCTCCAACTGTGCGATAGAAGCGATCTGGAGCAGGTTCTGATAACCCTGTTGATTCTCCGCGAGAAGGAGAAGGTGAGACGAACCTTTATCGTTCGCCGTTTTTTCGGTCAAACGTCGCTTTGACAGGTACGCCTCAATCCCGATAACCGGTTTGATCCCCTTCGCTTTCGCGGTTTTATAAAACTCAACCACCCCGAACATTGTCCCATGGTCGGTAATCGCGATCGCGGGCATATTCATTTCTTTAACCCGATCCATGAGTTTATTAATCTTTGAAAATCCATCTAAGAGTGAATACTCCGTATGGACGTGCAAATGGACAAATGACATGATTTGAGCACTCCTATGCTTGAATTTATTCTAATTCAAAAGCGCTCCAAAGGGTCGAACTTTGGCCAAAAAGTCTGCGTTTCAAATTTCCATAGTCAAGAGAAAAATAATAAAAAGTAACAAAATAAAACAAAA
>DAOUFB010000122.1:0-2733 GCA_034430135.1 Flexilinea sp.
CTGCGGACTGGAGCAAGGCGGAGAATGGATTATCCGTAACGAATACGTATGTTCCGCCGGTTGCATCGGTTACGGGTACGAAAGTTTGGGGACGCGGAACGTCTCCGCGCCCGACGGTGTACTTCAAGCTGATGCGCCAGATTGGGACGGGTCCTGTTGAGGAAATCCCGACGGGAGAAGCGGGTTCGGATATTCTCGAGCTGAGCGATCCGACGACGACCGTCACGTGGGCGAACGTCGTCCAGACAGCGCTGAACGGTTCGCCGTACACGTTCGTCATTCGTGAAGTTGACGCCAGCGGAGCCGATTACACGCCGGATGGGTACGACAAGTCGGAAAATGGAACGACGGTTACGAACGCCGCGTTGAGCAAGCTGACGATCGGGATCCAGACGAATCCGCTCACGGACGAAAAGTTCAAGGTTACCCTCGTCAGCGATGACGATACGGGACGCCCGGAAGCCGAGCTGGACTGGAACGGCGAAGAAGTCGTCACGCCGTCGAGCGTCACGTACGAAAAGGTGAAACCGACGTTGTACCGAATTCAGATGCCGAATCTGGATCTGGAAGATTGGCGCATCGAAGAGATACGCTGCCTTTCGAAGCCGTTGGGCGATCCGGGCAACTATACGGACGAAGTCGCGATTCATCCGCAGTTAAGCGTCCAGGGGACGATGACCGGGTTGTTCTCGATCGACCCGATCCCGCTCGAAAGCGAGATCATGTGTACGTATAAGCTGAAGAGCAGTTCGATCTCGACGATTATCGTCAGGAATATCACGTACGCGAATCCGGACGTCAACGGCGGAATCTTCCCAGACTACAACTACGGCGTACAGGGTACAGGACTGAATCCGTTCACGGAAGGTTCGAACGGGTCCGGATTCTCGACGGACGTAGCGGCGGGAACCTATAAGATTGCGCAGCAGAACTTAAACGGATGGACAACGATCGATACGATCGTGACGAGCTCGCACGTGAACCGCAATCCGATGGTATCGAAGTCGGATCAGGCGACAGGCACATTCCCGTTCCCGAATGGCGGAGCAACGGCGCCTGGATACACGGCGACTGGTTTTGATTCGGTCACGGAACTGTCGGTCCGGCGAGGTGAAACGGTCACGGTGACCTACGTCAACATACCGCCGAATACGGTCGTCCTGAAGAAGGTGACGATCCCGGGCGGCGCGAGCGAACGGTTCCCGATCGCGGGACTCTTTGAGGGGACGATTGGAAGCAACCAGATTCTGGTACGGACGGACATAACGCCTGGAACGGGCGAACGTCATGCTGTGAAGGAATTGCCGACCGAAGGCTGGACGAAACACTCTGTGAGCTGTATCGAAGTCGGACCTGTGAACAATACGCAGTCAAACGGAGACTTCTACTCAATGGAAGCGTGGTACGGACTGGATCCGGGCGAAATCGTGATGTGTACGTTCGTGAACCGGATGTTTGGAGCGGAAGAATTGGAAGAGATGGAAGTCAACGATCCGGACATTCCAGGCTTCACGGATAAGGGCGTTGCGTTAGGCGGCGGGTTCTACGCGAACGGACTTCCGCGCACGGGCTTCAGCCCGAATCGGGTCACGGCGCTGCCGGAACAGACGACCGCAAAGATGTATCAGGCGTCTGAACTGAAGCTGACGATTCCGAAGTTGGGGCTGACGATGAATATCACGGGTGTCCCGACGGTCGACGGCGAATGGGACGTGAGCTGGCTCGGATCTCAGGCGGGTTACCTGATGGGGACGGCTTACCCGACGCACGAAGGCAATTCAGTGATAACGGCGCATGTCTGGGATGCGTACAACAACCCGGGACCGTTTGCGAACCTGAAGACGCTCGGTTATGGCGACCAATTCGAGATTACAGCGTACGGAAAGACGTATGTCTATGAAGTTCGCGACTCGAAACAGGTATCGGAAAAGAGTGTTGCCGAGTTGACGGCAGCTAAGGATGGTACGTGGGTGACGCTGTTGACCTGCGAAGATTACAGCGAAGAAACCGGCTACTACCGATACCGCCGCGCGGTTGAGGCAACGTTGATCGAAGTCAAATAAAGGCATATAAAACCAGAATAAAGAGCGCTCCGAAAAAATCCGGAGCGCTCTTTTTGACTGCGCTTTGAAGTAGAAATGAATTGGGTAATGAAATATAGGTGCGGTGGTGAGCCGGTTGAGGCGTATGCGCGCCGTGAGCAGTCAGGGTTTATTCGTGCTGTTGGACGAATGCTTTGATTCGGTCGAAGGTTTCTTTGCTGATGACATGCTCAACGCGGCAGGCGTCTTCGGTGGCGGCCGGTTCCGTCGTGCCTAACATTTTGAAAAACTTGGATAACGTTGTATGACGCTCGTAGGTCGCCTCTGCGATTTCACGTCCCTTCGGGAGGAGCTTGACGAGTTTATTATCGGTCATGTCAACGAGGTCATTTTCGCAGAATTTTTTCATGGCGATAGAAACGCTCGGTTTCGAAAAGCCCAGAAAGTTGGCTATGTCAACTGATTGAACTTCGCCGTTTTGCTGTTTTTCCAAGATCAGTATCGCTTCGAGATAATTTTCAGCGGATTCACGAATTTTCATGCGCATCAGGTTTACCCGCCTGTTAAGTTAGTCTAATCTTATCACATAAAATCCAAAAATTAGGTGAAAAATAACAGCCGGCGTGTCTGTAGGATTACCATTGATGCGTTACAGATCACAGGGAAAAAATAGCGAATGGAGAAATCTCAT
>DAOUFB010000123.1:0-21211 GCA_034430135.1 Flexilinea sp.
TTGACTTCTTCGAAAATTTTCCCAGCCAGCCCACGGTTGAACATGGAAATGGGAACTGTGTTTTGGATTGCTGCTGTTACATCGGTCATTCTTCCACCTCCGTTTTATTCATTATAAAGGGAACTTAGATGAACGGCAAAATGACTGATAAATTTGCTGATAAATTATGGGAGATGCTCGACCCAATCGAGAAGCCTAAAAAGCGCACCGCTTTGGAGAGCGATATGACCGCCGTCCACGTACATTTTGACCATCCACGTCGCCGCGAACACGATTAACAGCAGCGCAAAGGTCAGGCGCTCGTAAGGATCGGATTCATTCCGTACTTCCCGCGGAGCACGATCGTTCAGCGCCAGCCGCTCGATCAGGACGCCCATCATCGGAAAAAGCGTCATCGTATACAGATAGATCAACCGTCCCCAATCTGAGCTGACGATTGAAATTGCGAGCGACGAAATGGCTAAGGATGCGATCAGCAGTTGGCTCGTCAGATCTTTTTCAATCCGCCGCCAACACTCAGAAACGATGGCGAACCGTCGGTTCAGCAGCGCCATCGGGATCAGGCTTAAAGCGCCCGCGGCTGCGTAGGAGAAAAACGTCTGAGGATAGGTCAGTTTATCGAAAACCGGCTGGAGCCCGTCTTTCAGCGGAATTCCGAGCCATCCCATTGCGCCGTCCTGAATCGTCAGGTCGTAATTCGGAATGAGCCCGACCCAGGATTCAGCGATGGCTTCGAGGTTGTAATGCTGAGCGGAGAGCCCGAAAAGCCAGAGATAGTTCGCTGCCATCCAGATGAGCCCGACCCCGACCAGTCCGTAGCGGACGCAGGTTGGACGATCGCTTTCAAGGATGAGCAGCAGGATCAGAATGAGCGGGAAGTAAAAAAGCGCGTATTCATGGATCAATGCGCCAATCTCATATAAAGCTAAAATGACCGGAAAGGCGATCGCCAGACGGACACGTTTCAGGATCAGGTACGTCGAAAAGAGAGAGATGACAAGGAGGTAAACATCTTTCCGCCCGTAGGCATCGAAGTTATAGATGACGAAAAGGAACGCAGTTGGGGAAAGCGTAAACAGGAGCCATTCCCGGGTCGGGACATTGCGGGTCGACGCGAAAAAGAGGACGAGCTGGGTCAGGTACCCGGCGATAACCGACAGCGTCAGGAAGAAAATCGGCGAGATGAACTGCGAAAAGTAGTAGGCAATGCGCCCGACAAGTCCGCGCCGAATAAATCCCGCGGCGTAATTGATAAGCAGTTCGGTCCATGTATAGGATTCGAGCGGTGCACGGTAAAGCTTCAATCCGAAATAGATCAAAAGGATGCCGATAGCGGAGAGGATCAGGACGCGCGTCCGCGCTTGAGATGAGTTCATGATTCAGCTTCCGGAATTTTAATTGAGGCGGTTGAATTTATCGACCGGCGGCGCTGACGGTAGAGCCAACGCCGAACGTCCGTTAGCGTTTTCAGCGACCAAGTGTAGAGCCGATAGAGGTGCGGGTGAAGCGGAATATCGTAAGCGCCTGGGGAAATGACTTCGAACCCGCCGAGTCCGCGCTTAAATTGATAAACGCCCCACATTCGGTCAGATTCATCGAAGACGTCCGGTGCACCCCAGAGGTCATAGATTTTCGCGCCGGATTCTTTCGCGGCGCGGATCGCTTCCCACTGCAGCGCGTAATTCGGCATTTTTTCACGGTGCTTCCCGGACGACATTCCATAAATGTACCAGGCTTTACCGGCAAAAACAAAGAGCATTACCGCTGCGACGAAATCGCCCTCGACTTCGGCGATAATCGGAATCAGCATCCCGTTCGCGAAAAAGCGGTTCCAGACGTCGAGATAGTATGATTTTTCGCGAATGATAAATCCATCGCGGGACGCGGTTTCAAGATACGAATCGTAGAGGGTTTCAAAGTCGGACGGACCGCCGCGGCGAATTGTGACGCCTTTTTTTAATGCCAGCCGCGCTTTATAGCGGGTCCGCTGTTTCATGTTCGCGAAAAGCGTTTCCTCATCCGGCGTCAAGTCAATCCAGACAGAGTTCGCGAATTGAATTTGCGCTTCGGAAAAGACGGCGCCCCGTTCTTTCAGGAGGGCGAGATAATTTAATCCGTCCTTATTCTCTCGGTAAGCTTCTGTTCCCGGAACGTTATACCCAATCGGAATGTCGCGATCGAGCTTGATAAAGAGCGCGTGACTTTTTCGTGCGTCGGATTCTAAATCGCGGATGATTCGCGCCGCTAACGCGACGTTGGACGGATCAAAGAGCGGTCCGCGCGGAAGGTAGCGGAACTCGACCGGTCCCAAGACTTTTTTCCTTAGCACGAGCGCAGCCGCAACAATGGCGTCAGATGCGTCGCGCCAAAGTACGTACCGCGGTATCCAGCCGCGCGAGCCTTTGATTTCTCCCCATTCGGCGGTCTGAAGAATAGACGCGCCAGCGAGCGGTGCGATGATTCGGTTCCACTCCGCCGGACAGGTATCGAAATATTCGGCTTTGAAGGTCAGTCCGTTGGGTTCTGTGTTGGTGCGCGGAATGCTCATGATAAAAGCTTTAGGCGAGGGACGAGCGGCGGTACCGATCGGCAAGGAGGAATAAACGGTAGAGGAGCGGGTGATAGACTTTATCGAAACTCCCAAGGAAGCGCGTGATCCGTCCGCCAAAACCGCGCTTAAAGCGGTAAACGCCCCAAAGCCCGTCCGAACGTTCTTTGAAATGTGCTTCGAGTTCGATCGGTTCAGCGTCGGGGATCCCCCAGAGGTCGTAGTCTTTGCAGCCGTTTTCAGCGCAAATGCGCATGGCGTGGTACTGAAGAAAATGATTCGGCATTCGGTTCCGCCCTTCGTTCGAGGACGCGCCGTAAAGGTAATAGCCTCTTTCACCTTGTATAAACAGCATTAGCGCCGCAATCGGTTCCCCATCCGCGAGCGCGACCAGATTAAAGGCTTTCCCCTTGGCGTGGAAAGCGTCGTAAGCGTCCTGATAATATTCGAGCGAATGGACGCCGAATTCATTGCGTGCGCCGGTCTCCGCGAAGAGGGAATAAAACGTCTCAACGTCGTCGGGCATCGTGAGTTTTAGCCCCTGTTCCGGACGGAGCGAGAAGTTCGTGTTATAGCGTGTCTTCTGATTCATGCGCGTCAACCAATCCTGCTCCGGAATGTTGGTCGAAAGGAGTATTGTCCGCGGCGGCTGAACGGTCGCGAACGCGGGACGAAATTCGCTCATCGACGAGCGCAGCGCGACCCCATCTTCCGTCAAATCTTCGATCTCCGGTTCAACGCGCAGGAAAACTGCCTTTTCACGCTGGCAGAGACGGTGAACCTCTTCCCAAAACAGTTTTAAGGGGTAGACGTTTTTTTCGAGAAGAATTGGTCCGCGGGGAATATAGGCGATCGTTGCGCCGAACGTCCAGCGCGGCAGCGAACGAAAAAGAACGACCGCAGCGGCGGCGTCTGTGATGATGTAACGTGCGGACCAGCCGAAACGGTTCTTAACTTCCGCCCATTCGGCGGTCTGGAGTACGGAGAGCGGAATTTCCTTTTCTTCAAGTTCTTCGATAAACGTCCGCCAGCGTTCAGCGTTGACCTCAGGCATGGGTCTGACCTCCGTTTGAATGTTCAGTGGATCCGAGTTCCGCGTCCGGAATAACTTCGTTCAGGTAAGCGCGGACGCCCTCGGCGTCGTCCGCTTTGACGAGCATTTCGAGTTTCGCGAGGACGGTTTTCATTTCATCCGGCGGGAGGAGATCGGCGCGGACGAGTTTGAAAATATCCGGGTGAATCGTGGGATCGAGCGTCTGCCCCTTGTTCCAAAGGTCTTCGCGTAGTTTTTCGCCTGGGCGCATCTTTGTGAATCTGATTTCGATATCGCGTCCGACTTCTAAGCCGGAGAGTCGGATCAGGTCTTCAGCGAGGGAGAGAATTTTGACCTGTTCTCCCATGTTGAGGACGAAGGTTTCATGATGCGTCGCGAGCCCGGCGGATTCGAGAACGAGGTAAACCGCTTCCGGAATGGTCATGAAATAGCGTTCCATATCCGGATGGGTAATCGTAACTGGACCGCCGTTGGCGATTTGGCGCTTGAAGGTGGGGACGACCGACCCGCGGGAGCCTAAAACGTTTCCGAACCGGACGGCGGTAAAGGTTGCGTCCGAATCGAGCGATTCGTTCAGGACGATATTTTCGGCGATCCGTTTCGACGCGCCCATCATGTTGACCGGACGAACGGCTTTGTCGGTCGAGATCATGACGAAGCGTTTGACACCATGTTTTTTCGCGAGCCGGACGACGGTCATCGTTCCGAAAATGTTATTCGTCACGGCGTCGATGATATTTTCTTCCATGAGCGGGACGTGTTTATGCGCCGCTGCGTGGAAAACGATATCCGGTTTGCATTCGGCGAAGATTGAATTGATCCGCGATGAGTCCCGAATATCGGCGATTTTAGCGCTGATATTCAACTCGGCATAGCGCATTTTCAGGTCATTCTGCGCTTCGAAAATAGAATTTTCGCCATGCCCAAGCAGGATGATCTCCTTCGGTTCGTATTGCGCAACCTGCATGCAGAGTTCGCGTCCGATTGAACCGCCTCCGCCCGTGACCAGGACGGTCTGATTCCGCAGGATCGCTTCAATGTTTTCCGTTTCGAGCTTGACCGTTTCACGCCGGAGAAGATCGGTAATGTCGACTTCCCGGATGGCGCTGACCGCGACTTTCCCGTTCAAAATGTTATACAGCCCCGGCATGGTCTTAAATGTCACATGTTTCTCACGGCAGACGTCCGAAACAGCGCGGACGGTACTCCCCGGCGCGGAAGGAATCGCAAAGAAACAGTCGGTGATATGAAATTTATCGATAATCCGGCGCAGGTCGAGCGTCGTGCCTTCGACGCGGATGGAACGGATCGTGAGCTTCCGTTTTTTTTCATCGTCATCCACGAAACAAACTGGAGTTACGCCCAGCTGCGGATTGCGGAGAATTTCGTTCAGGACGAGAATCCCGGCGTCGCCTGCGCCGATGATGACCGCTTTCCGGCGCAATTCGCGCCGCCGTCCATCCTGATTATGGGTGTAGTCATGGATATAGCGGATCATGAACCGAACACCGCCAACGGCGAAAAGGGAACAGAGCAGGTCAATCACGACGATCGATCGCGGAACCCCGAGTTGTCCGAACCAGCGGCTGATGATAAGCATGATAACGCTGACGGTCGCCGAAGCGACGGTTACGGCGAGCAGGATTAACGCTGCTTCCGGTATTCCTGCGTGGGTCCAGAGCCGCGAATACAGTCCGAAATGGCGGTATAAAATGGGTTTTACAATGATCGATACCGCCATCATGCGCATCATGACAGGGGTATATTTGGTGTACATGTAAGAATGTTCAAATCGGATCAGGTATGCGCCGAATCCGATCAGGATTATGCAGATTAAATCGATAATTAAAACATGGCGGTTTCGAATCGTTCTCATCGATCGCGGGTTCATTTTGTCGCTCCTCGTCCTTTTATCGCCTTATCGCCCCTGCAGGAAAAAGACGGAATGCGCAGTTTTGAAAAGGATCGAAATATCGAGAAGCAGGCTGCGTCTTTTAATGTAGTAAAGGTCATATTCCAATTTTATTGCGTTTTGTTCGACGCCCGATGCGTATCCATAATTAATTTGCGCCCAGCCAGTTATTCCTGGACGGACGAGAAGCCGCCCCCGATAGAAAGGGATGGATTTTTGAAGCTGTTCGACGATTTCTTTTCGCTCCGCGCGCGGACCGACGAGGGAAATATCGCCGCGCAGGACGTTAATCAGCTGCGGAAGTTCGTCCAGGTGGCTCTTGCGCAGGAAGCCGCCGATGCGCGTGATTCGAGAATCGGACTCTGACGCCGGACGGGCGATCCCGTCTGCTTCTGCGTCGTTGATCATCGTCCGGAATTTTAAAATTTTGAACGGGACGCCGCGATGTCCCATGCGTTCCTGCGAATAAAAAATTGGACGTCCCGCGTCGATGAGGATCGCGAGCGAGATGAACGGGAAAAGGAGGATAAAGCCAACCATGCCCAACGCAGCGCCGGCAAGGTCAAACAGCCGTTTCATCACGTCTTGAAGAACGCTTGAATGCGCCTGATCATAGAAATCGCGGACCATCCAGTCCGTTCCGAGGAGGTAAACCGGAATGCGTTTCAATAAATCTTCGTAAACGCGCGGCATGGTAATCACGGTCAATCCGTTTTCCTCCGCCATTGTCAGCGATTCGAAGAGGTCTTTGTTCATGCGGTTGCTGATTGCCATGACGACATGGCTGACGTTATAGGTAGCGATAATTTTATAAAAAGAGTACGAATCGCCGAGAACCGGCGAATTTTCGATTTCGGTTCCGATTTTTTCGGGGTCATCGTCGATGAATCCGACAAGTTCATAGGGTGAATCCTTCGAATCGCGGATGATTTGCGCGATGCGCGTACCGGCTTTACCAGCGCCGACGATGAGCGTTTTGGCTTTCATGTTGACGCCGGTGAGAATGCGGATATATAGGAAACGCCAAAGCAGCGTGAAAAACGTCACGGAAAGGATGAAAACAGCGACACCGCGGCGCGGGAGCGCTTTCGGCGGCGCGACGAAGAAGATGATCAAGTAAGCCAGAAAGTTAATGACGCCCAGGAGCGAAACCGTCGTCATCATGAATGGCATT
This sequence comes from Flexilinea sp., assembly GCA_034430135.1. Classification (GTDB taxonomy): domain Bacteria; phylum Chloroflexota; class Anaerolineae; order Anaerolineales; family Anaerolineaceae; genus Flexilinea. The sequence goes on from DAOUFB010000123.1 coordinate 6,689, forward strand.
GACGAAGCTCTCCGAACGTTATACAGCGGGATCATCATCAGAAGCCAAAGAATCGGCAGCAGGTAAAACCAATTGTCCGGACGTTCCGCGAAGAACTCCGGCGAAAATCCGAACCAGTCGTCGCCGCGCGCCCAAGTTACAAGCGCAACTAACAACGCCATTCCTGCCGCGGCGAGGTCGCCTAAAAAGAGGATAGTCCGCCGTTCCGACGCCGTCAGGCGCGAACGGATAGAGCGTTTATAAAGATTTCCCGTCGTCATATACCGTGCCGTCCTCTTTCTTCACAATGAAAAATGATGAAAAAGAACCGCAAATTCTCCTACTTGATTTCGTCAGGCTGCTTCGGGGGGCGAAGTTGTTGAAACCTGCGGATGAGCTTTTTAATGATATGGCGTAAAAAGCCGAATCCCCAAAAAAAGTGCATGATGAATACCGCAATCGGCATTCCAACGATCAGCCCCAGATCATCTTTTTTCCCCGCCGTCCGAATCGAAACATACAGCAATGCTCCGATATAAAAGATGCCGGTCAATAATAACATAGACCGCGCGAAGGGCAGCAGGATAGATAAAACCGTCAGGCAGATCAGCGTCAAAACGAAAAGCGGCGGGGCGAGCTGCCTGAGGCGAATGCTTTTCGGCGATTTCTCAAGCATCGCGACTTTCCAATAGCCGTAACGGTCATACTGTTTCGCGAGCGAGGCGAAAGAAGGACGGGCGAAGTAAACAGAGCGGATCGCGGGGTCAAAATAGATCTTTCCGTTGTTTTGACGGATGCGGACGTTTAAGTCGTAGTCTTCGTTCGTCAGGAGCGTTTCATCGTATCCGCCCAACTCCTCGAGCGTTTCCCGATGATAAGCGCCGAAGGGAACGGTGTCGACGTATCCCGGATCTTCGGAATAGCGGTATTTCGCGTCGCCAACTCCGATCGGAGACGAGACGGCGGCGACGATTGAACGCGCCTGCCAGCTTTTCCCGCCCGGCTGAATATCCCAACGCCCGCCGACGTTTTCTCCTTTTCCGTCTTTTAAATCCGCGACGCAGCGTTCAATATAATCCGGATTAGGGACGCAATGCGCATCGAGACGGACGATAAATTCCCCCGATGCGGCTTCGATCGCGCGGTTCAGCGCAGATGGAATGATGCGCGCTGGATTGTCGACGATTTTAATTTTGAGCTGCGGATGCGACGTGCTCCAAAGACGAATCGTCTCACGCGTTGCGTCCGTCGAGCGTCCGTCCGCGATTAGGACTTCGAGGTCATCGATCGGGTAGGTCTGCGCCGCGATTGCGTCCAAAAGCAGGCGGATCGTCCCCGCTTCGTTAAAGCAGGGGACGATAACCGAAACGGGTTGCGCCGTCATGATGTTTTTCGAGCGAGCTGCTGTTAAGGCAGTGCGGCAATGGCTTCAATTTCAAACGCAAGTCCGCGCGGAAGCTTCGCGACCTGAACCGCGGAACGCGCCGGGCAGTTCTCCTTGAAGAACTCGGCGTAAATCGCGTTCATGGCGGCGAAATCATTCATATCGCGCAGGAAAACGGTCGTCTTGATGACGTTATCGATGCTGGTCCCGGCGTCTTCGAGAATGCCGGCGAGGTTCATCAGCGCCTGACGCGTCTGGGCTTCAACCGATTCCCCCGCGACTTCGTTCGTTTGGGGGTTGATCCCGAGCTGTCCCGAGGTAAAGACGAGGTTATTAAACGCGACAGCGGTTGAGTAGGGACCTAACGCGGCTGGCGCTTTATCCGAAGTGATAATTTTCTTGAGGCTCATGTTGAAATCTCCTGTCTTTAATATGAATTGGCTGACCTGGGTGGGAATTGGGTGCGTTTGATTTGAACTTCGCGCAAATTCCTGATAAGATTAAATACCCGGACGCAGGAGTATTGTACCATGCTGCGAGGCACAGGACATTGCCGGTTCGGGAACGACGAAAGGATGATGCGAGCATGTGCTTTTCATTTTTATTTCCGAAGTATCCGCGGGAACGTAAAGCTGAAGTCGAGAGTTTGACGGCGAACTTGATTTCGATTGGGAAAAAGGAAGATTACCTGTCGGTTCGGAGCGGCGGTCCTTTTGACCAGAACTGCCGCCATAAGGGTGCGCGCGAAATTGGCGAACGTTTTTTTGAAATCGGCGGAATTCCGCTGATGGAGGATCGGATTCGCCATATCAAGCGGAAGGTCTCGAAGGAGGGCGCTGCCCATTTGGAGGCTTGCTGGCGCTCTGTGGGCGGAATTTTTTAATCCAAGTAATCCCTAACGCTTAATCCAATGAGAAGTCCGGCGGCGTTTTTGTTTTCCAAAGCGCCATTGGGTGGCGTTTAACTCTGGTCAGGGTTTCCTGATCGGGAAAGACCAGCTCCGGACAATATCGATTCAATTGGAAAGCTGACAGGAATTCTCTTTCTTCAGGGGTTAGGCGAAGGAGTTTTTCAAGATAGTCGGACACTTCCCGTTTAGCTCTCTCGAGATCAAACCGATCGCTTTTATGGATTACAGGAAAGAGGTCGGTTTTTATTTTTTGCGGCGTGATCATCCTGATTTTGTCCAGTTTGTATTCCAATTCAAAAGAATCTTGCGAAATTGCCGTATAAAAAACGACACAACGCCGAAGTTCATTCTGCTGATTTTCAGCGATAGATTCGAATTGGATCATATTGTGAATATCGTATAAGTCGCGCGGAGCAGCGCGGCTTAGGAGCGCATTAATCTTTGCGGCAAAAATCTCGAGAGGTGCGAGGGTAAGTATTTTTGAATGGTAGTTTAAAAGAGAGATGACGCTGGAGTATATAGGCGGAAATAAGTGGCTTCGGAGTGAATAATTAATTTCGATCTTTAGGTTATCTTGTGTTTTTCCATGATTTAGATAGCTAAAAATTAAAGTATCCAAACTGTGAACGGATTTGGTCCTCGGGTGGCGCTGGTATCTTTGGGTGGACATATAAACAGAGATCATTCGATTTATTTCTTCTCGAGCGGGAATTAAATCTGCCGATGATAGATTCTCCGTAAAATCCAAGTCAATATCAACGGATAATCTCGGTAACTCGAAGATCGTTAAATTTAACGCGGTGCCTCCCTTTAAAGCTAACCGTTCCCGTAAAAATGGAGCGGTGTTGATGAAGTCGAGAACGTCAAGCAGGCGCAGAACTTTCTCTAACGTGTCCCGAATAAAACCTGATTCTTTTGCGAAATTCGCTATTTCAGTTTTGGAATAAGTGAACAATCATACTCCGTTGGGTAAATTGAGCCGATCTTTTGGAATGTAGAGCTGCCACTGGGAGTCATATAAGTGTTTTTCGTTCTTTAGGTCTGGGTAAAGGTAACGAACGCTCTTCTTCAATTCTGCTTTACAGAGATTGAAAAATTCTTTTGATAATCTCAAATTAGGGAAGTGAGACAGCAAGAAACCTGTTTTTTGCCAGCAAAATTGGTTGTTATATTGCCTAAGCGTCTCAGTCAGTTTCGACTCATCAACGTAAGTTAGCATGGATAAGCAGTTTAATAATTCTTCAAATCCCCCGTATTTCACAAAATCCTTGATGCTGTCGACGACCGTCCGTTCAAGATTCGTGACACGGACGCGTCCATAACGTTCAATTCCAGTTCTATTTTGGGCGGTAATGGGTACGTATAGGTGTCCATCAAAATCAAATGATGAAAAACGGCTTTCCGATGAGACATAAATTTCATGGAAAACCTGATTCGTCAAGCCAAAAAAAGCAAATGCCGTGTGATGAGAGATGGTTGCGTCAGACGAAATTTTTGATCCTATTTCGAAAGGATTGCAACCAATATCGTCTGTTTCCGGATTCATTGCGACATATAAGTTCCGACGAACAGAGACGATCCACCCACGTTTTTTATAGGACTGAATAAGTGAATCTGCCGTACGGAGATTCCCTGTGATTTCTGAAACTTCCTCCCGCGTGAAGCATCCTAATTTGATGAGTTTTAAGTACGTATCCAAGGTTTCCTCTTTTCAAATATATCACGTAATTCTTGAAAAAGAAGGTACTATGACTTGCAAATAAAAAAACAAGCAGGCTAATCCTTTTTCGAATGCAGCGTAAAGCGGTTCCGGTTGAACGTAAGGACACCTTCTTCCTGGAGCTTGCTGATGACGGCGGAGAGGGCGCTCCGTTCGGCGCAGAGGTAGTCGGCTAATTCCTGACGGTTAAAGGGGATCGTGAACTGGTTCGATCCCGTTTCTTTTGCAACGCTCGATAAATAGCTTAAGACTTTATCACGCGTCGATCGCTGCGAGACGTGGTCAATTTTCGTCAGCAGTCCGACGTTCTTCCGCCCCAGAATCTGAACCATGTTGCGGATGAGCCTGTGATGATAGGCGCAGCTTCGTTCGCAGGTGGTCAGCAGCTGTTTCATGTTGAAAAGCAGAATTTCGCTTTCTTCCGCGGCAATGACGCTAAGCGGGTATGCGTCGAGTTCCGCGGCGGAGAAAGCTTCCCCGAAAAGCTCGTTCGGTCCAACTGAAGCAATAATATTTCTCGTCCCGAAATAATCTTCTTTCAGAATTTGAACTTTGCCGCTGATAACGAGCCCAAAGCGATCGGTCGAGTCTCCTTCCAGCAGGACGAACTGATTTTTTGCGTACCGCTTGAGCGGAAGGTGAAGGCAATTTAGCAATGCGTTCAAGTTTTCCTCTGCGATTCCGGCGAAGAGCGGGTTCAGTTGAAGGTGAGTTGTTAAATTTGTCATACATGAGCCTTGAATGTAATCATGAAATCGGATGCGTTGGAATTCCAACGCAATGTTTTCCAAAAGTATACTGCATATCTTTCATGTCCCGCTGTCTCATGACCAAATTCTGAAAGCGGTTGAAGTCTCCGCTATAATTTAAGGCTGGGAGATAAGAACAGATGGCGGATGTCGGCGGGAAACAACCTGACTTCGATTCGAAGCGACAATCGGAGCTGACGGAGCGATCCAACCGGAATACAGTACGGCGGGACGCAGTTCTGACGGTCGTCGTCGACATGGTCACGTCGATTTTGCGCGCGGATATTATGCAGGCAGCGGCGGCAATTTCCTATTACTCTCTTTTTTCGCTTTTCCCGCTCACCCTGTTTTTAGTGGTTATTTTTACATATTTTGCGGATGTGACCGATGTCCAGGAGTTCATCTACGTTTTTTTAGGGACGATCGGACCCGGAGCGAATACGATTATTGTGGAAAATCTTCAAAGAATTTTTGAAGCCCGAGCATCTACTTCGATTACAGCGGCGCTGACGCTGCTTTGGTCCGGTTCCGGGGCGTTCTCATCGGTTATTAAGAATGTTCATAAAGCCTGGCCAGAATCCAAGGGACGCGGCGTTCTGGTCAATCGCGCCTTGGCGATTGTCGGTATTTTCTTTACAATGCTGCTTCTCGGCGGAGTTTTGACGCTGTCGATTTTGAACGGTCTTTTTGCTTGGGAACGCGTTTTCCCGATTTTAGAGTATTCGTTCGTCCGTTGGATTTTTTCATTTTCCCTGCGCTATTTATTGACGTTCGTTCTGCTTTATCTCGTTCTGGTTTTGGTATATCGGTTTATTCCGGCGGTTCCGGTTGACCGTTCGGCATCACGCTGGAGCGCTGTGATCGCGATTCTTGTCATGTCGTCGTTTACGCGACTGTTTTCCGCTTTTATCTTTAGCCCGTTCAATAAATATGACGCAGTTTACGGCTCGGTTACGGTCCTAATTACCTTCCTTTTATATATTTTCGTCATGGCTTATATTCTTCTCTGCGGTGCGCATCTCACTGCGGCGATTACGCACTATAAGCAGAAGCGGGATGCGTCCAGGAGCAAGGGCAAAGCCGAACCGCCCGCCGTCCGGCAAAGTTTTCGGCAGGTCGTAAAAAATATTATTTCCGGTCTATTCCGGTGGAAATAGAGGCAGATAAATGACAGCTGATGAATCGGTTAAGAACGTTTGGGACGATGAAGACGAATTGCGGCGGATGATTCTCGAAGCGGAAAACGCGGAAATTTGGCAGGTGGAAGAGGCAGAGGATGAAGACGAACCTGAGGCTGCTCCGGATTTAACCGCGCTGCGTTTGATGCAGCTGCGATCGCGGTTCGATTCGGTGGAAAAGCCGGAATCATAGAATTACCGCGCGGAACTATTCCGTGCGAAAGAAAACAGGAGGACAGAATCCGATGACAACGAAAATTCTCGGGCGCGAAAAAAAGTATTCAGCACATGTTTTTGACGTTTATTCCTTGAATGTCGAACTTCCGAATGGGAAAAGACGCAATTATGATTTAGTGACCCATGTTCCGGCGGTGGTGATCGTTCCTGTAACGGAACATGGAGAAATCCTGTTCGTGGAGCAATTTCGCATGGGCGCGAACGCGTCAATTTTGGAGCTTCCAGCGGGGGTCCTTAATGGCGAAGATGGGAGCGAGGACGCGCTCGAAGGCGCACGGCGCGAATGCCGCGAGGAGACAGGGTACGACGCGGAGACGATTGAAAAAATAGGCGGTATTTTCATGACCCCCGGTTATTGCAGCGAATATATCCATGTCTATCTGGCTCAGGGATTGAAAAAAAGCCCGCTTCCTCAGGACGACGACGAATTTCTGAACCTCGTTGCGCTTCCGATTGAGGAAGCTTACCGGCGTGCTGAGATGGGCGAGATGAATGACGCGAAGACGATCGCGGCGCTGATGTTTGCTCAGCGCCGGATTCGGAAAGGCGGATAGCTCGCATGCATGTTGTTTGTCCTGATGTGATTCGGACGTAATGGGCAAAGTCATGACAAACATTACATGGATTAAACCTTTTCAAAACCGTGAAGGCAAGTAAAATGGAGACTTGGAATTCATAAGGAGTTGGAGGTTGGTTCATGGAACAGCTGTTGGAGATACTGGAAGATTCGCAGAACGTAGAATGGTTGCTTCGTGTTATGTTGGCGGCGGTATGCGGCGGTTTTATCGGTTTTGAACGGGATCGCCGCTATAAAGAAGCCGGTGTTCGGACGCATATGATCGTCTGTTTGGCGAGTGCGTTAATGATGATCACGTCGAAGTATGGTTTTACAGACCTGGTAAACACGCCGGGATACCGGCTCGATCCGAGCCGAATCGCGGGACAGGTTATTTCCGGTATCGGTTTTCTCGGCGCGGGTTTGATTTTCGTCAGGAATCAGTCGGTCAGCGGGTTGACTACTGCGGCTGGAATCTGGGCTACGGCGGGATTGGGCATGGCTTTCGGGGCTGGCCAGATCTGGATGGGGCTTGGCTCGACCTGTCTCATTCTCCTTATTCAGGTTTTTGGCTCGCGCTTCGCCAGTTGGATCGGTGTCAAGAGTCATGAAACGATCGGGCTGCGAGTCGCGGATGAACATTCAGCAATCGAGGCGATTGAAAAAATCCTCGCCAACCACGGTGTTCGCGTCGTCCGATATGAGATTCAACGCATTAAACGCGGCGTCGCATTGGATGTTGTTTTGTATGTTTCGTATATCGGTAAAATCAATATTGATACGATTTACCGTGATTTGGCGGAATGCGACTTCGTGCTGACGGTTCGTCAATAAACGAACGCTGACAAATTTACGGCACGGAGTATCGTTCCTGCGGTTCTTCGGTCAAAAGAAGGCTCACTCTGGCTGCCTTGCGCCGTTGGATCCAAAATTGAACGGTCGAAATGATTGCGGCGAGAAGCGTCAGGATCAACGCGCTGAAGGAGATGACCGAGCCGAGCCAGAGCAGCGGCGGTTCAAACGTCAGCGTCAGCGTTCCGCTTTTGTTCGGCGGGATCGTGATCGTAAGAAGACCTCCAGAAAATGAAGCGGTTTCGAGCTGCGTTCCGCTCAGGTTCGCCCGCCATCCGGCGTCGAAGGGTATTGAGGTCACAAGTGACCTTGTCTGCGCTGCGGGCGAAAGCGAAAAAGTAAAGGTGCGCCGTCCGTCGAAACGAAACGACGGCGCGTTCAAACGAAGCGTTTCAGCGATTCCGCTGAGCGCTTTTTCATTTAATCGGTAAATGCGTACGTCGTCGTAATAATCTTCATCTTTCGAGATGCTGAATTCGATCGTATGCGCTTCATTCGCTTCCGTGCGGAACGATGTCAGGAATGGCGAATACGATCCATGGTCGGTATAGATTAGGTTCCCGTCAATCAGAACGTTATAATTTCGACTGACGGACGGAAGGTACAGGACGTAAACCCCCGCTTTCTTCGCGCTCCAGCGAATCGTCATAGACGCATCTGTTTCTCTGTCGATTTTTTCCCAGCGCGGCGCGGCGCTCTCTTGAGCTTGTCCGTCCGTTCGGCGCAAGTTGACCGGCGTTCCCGCTGGAACCGTTATCGGTTCGTAAAGCGATTCACTATCTGGAAAGAGCGCGTCCGCAAACCGTTGATGAAAAACAGTGGGATCGTCTTGATCCATTTTTAGATCGATATTTTCCGTGTCAACGTAAAACGCAAGCGGAAAAGCGTCCTGATTTTCGCGGGCGTTCAATTGGATGCTCGCGTAGGGCGATGTCTTCCGTCCGTTCAGGACGTATTTTATTGAGAGAAGACTGTCCGCGAACGGATTTTCGCTGCGATAATAGCACCATGTCGCATAACAATCGTATCCAAGGTCCTTGAGCAGGTTTGTCTGCGCAATTGAGGAAACGGAGCTGAATTGCCCGATTCCCGGAAGTCCGAGTGAAATGTTATCGTTATGAGTACGGATTCCGCTTTTTTCGATTCGGTAGAAATTCCCATCTTTCGCGCGCAGCTCTGCGAGCGGGAGCGCGTATTCTTCTCGAAAGGCTTTGAGTTCAGACCGCGGCGTGTAGTATCCTGCGTCTCGGTAACGCTCCAGTGTCGCGAACGCATTCAGCGATAAATCAAGGATGACCAGGAGCGTCAAGGTGAATTTCCAGCCATCCTGACGCGGATAGCACCGGACGCGCGTCGCGGCGAAGGCAATCGAGAGAATCAGCGCAGTGTTCCGATAGAAGAATGCGGCGTCGACCCGCGTTGGGTCGAATTTCCAGACGACGGCTAAGTAGCCGATTAGGACGGCGATCCAGGGAACGAGGGCGGTTGTTCGCGGAGTGCTCGGTTCGTCCAAAGCTGAACCCATTCCGGCGAAGGCGATCCAAATCAAGAGGAATGGGAAAACGAAGGCGTAGCGGAACGGGAACCAGGATGGGTGGTCAAAGGCATGCCAAATGAAATTCAGCGGGGAAAGATGAAACCCGAGGATGACGATCCCCAGAAGCGACGCGGCGGCGAGCTTCTTCTTCGTCGAAACCGTTTCCGCTCGGAAGAAAAAAGGAATGGAAACGAGCGGCAAGAGTCCGGAATAAATAAAAGGTAAGCTGTCCTTAAATCCGTCGAGCGATCCGTTGAACAGTTTCCAAGGCAAATCGAACAGCTCGAAGAGAACGCGAAATTCCGGCGCTGACTGACCGAACAGTCCCATGTTGTTGGCGAGGACGTAAGCGGTGGGGAGGATAAACGCCATGTTCAAGGCAGCCGCGATCAGGACGGAAATAGTAAATTTAAAGATGAGCGATGCCGCGGAAGGCTGACCCATATTCGTCGGTTCTCTCGTGATCAGTCTCGCGAGGAAATACAAACCGGCGCAAATGCCTGCCATGTAGCCCGTATAAAAGCTGGAGAAAAAGAGGATGCCAAAGGCGAAAATCAGGAGAACGGTTGGTTTCCGCCGGAAAAGCGCATCGATTGCGGCGGCGGTGAGCGGCAGGAAAACGACTGCGTCGAGCCAAATCAGCGAAAAAGAATAGCTCAAGACGTATCCGGAGAGAGAGTAGGTAAGCCCTAAAATGAAGGACCAGAAATTGCGCGGAACGCCGGGACGGTGGCGCTGTAAAAAGAAAGTCATTGTCCAGGCTGCGGACGCGATTTTCAAGATCGTAATCAGCGTTATGCCGTCGATTAGATAGTTTTCGGGAATCAGCTTGAGGAGGAAATGAAAGGGGGAGGAGAGGTAGAAAACGTAAATGGCGAACGTATTGAGTCCAAGCCCAGCGTGGAACGAGTAAAAGGGGTCAGCTTTCCCTTGCAAAACGCGCTGGAGTTCGGCGAGATATTCGCCGTAAATCGAGTCCAGATCGCTCATCAGGAGCGTCAAATTTCCGAATGGAAAAACGCCGATCCGGTCGAGCGATGCGACGACAATCAGCGCGCTAATCAGAGCGGAGAGGAACGGGAGCAGCGCGTTCGGCTTTTTCAAGACGACTTCCCGCGGTGAAATATTATCGATATTCATAATGTGACCCGTACTGTCCCAAGCCCCTGCCGTCAAGGGCTTTGATGATTGCCTAAACTTCTTGACCCCATACCAACTTCTCGGCTTAATTGTAATTCAATAATTCAATATTTAACGGAACGAAGCTGCGCGGGGTAAGTGGATTTTCGCGTTATTCCTTAAACTCGTTATACCTTAAATTAAGGAATGGAGATCGGTTTGACCCCGGCGAGTTCAAGACCGGCGATCATCCCCGCCATTCCAACATCGAAGGCATAGTCAACGTTGATTTTTTCATACGTGTCGCAGGGTAAATGCCAGCATTCCGTGCGGTCGATTCCGACGCAGCCGCCGCCGGTCAGCGTCGAATCCGTCAGGAAGTTCTCCATCAGCGTCACAGCAGGAATCCCATGTTCCCAGAAGGGGCGGTGATCCGCTTTGTCGTAAGCGTTCGTCGTCAGGACGTCGTAGGTCAAGTTCAGGTTGTAGCGGTTGATGACGTCGATAACGAGGTTCGCAAGCCCGAGCGATCCCTCCAGTTTCCCAACGTACATTTCAAAACAGCGGTCGCCGTCCGTATCTGTCCCGTACATATCGAGGTTGATAACGCCGATAATCTGGTCATCGAGGTGCTGTTTGACGTAGCCGGCGGCGCCTTCCTGAAAATTTTCCTCGCCAGTGAAAAAGATGATCTTCAACGTGCGGTCAAATTGCATTTTGGGGAGGAGCGGAAGCAGCTCAAGCAGCGAAGCAACGCCGGTCCCATTATCGTTCGCACCGGGGGCGGCTTCAAACGCATCCCCCATAAACACGACGACCGAATCAAGATGAGCCGAGAGGATAACCTGTTCGTCGGGGAGCGATTGACCGGGAAATGTCAAAACGATATTTTGCCACGTGTTCGCGCCCATTCCGTCGACATAATCAAAGGCTTCTGAGCGGATGTTCTCTTCCGGGATCCACTGGCGAATTGTCTGCATCAGGTACTCGTACCCTTTCGCGTTTTCTTTCCCGCCGAACATGGCGTAGCTGTAACGCGTCATGATTTTCGTTGGCGTTCCGTCAACCGTGACTTCAACGTCGCCGGAAAGTTCGCGGATATGCTGAACGTAGGATTCTTTTGAAACATTGGCGCGGAAATATTCAATCGCATCGACAGACGCTGGCGTCGGCGTCGGGACATCGGTTGGCGCTGCTGGTTCGGTCGGCGCCGCCATCATCGCCGATTCAGCGGGGTTGGGGGTCGCTGTCGGCGGCGTTGAGGCAAGAAGCGTCTGATCCTGGTGGAGCTTCTTTTCAGGGGTATGGATCAAAAATGGGATCGCGGCGAGTGCAAGAATTGCTAACCCCAACGCGCAGATCAGCGCGATAAGACGCGGATCGAAGGTTGATTTCGGTTTTGACATGGCTACCATTATAGTTGTGTTTTGGTGTTCTTTGAGTTGAAGTAAGTAAAAGCACGTTAAATCCGGATTTTTCCGCGGAAACCGTCACGTTTCCCATGGGTAAGTCGGTCGTTTCCGACGGAAGTTATGCTATAATCAGGTCGTTTGATTCGATAGATGCCGGATTGAACGAGATCACAGGTCAAGAATTGGCGCAACCGCGCGCAACAAAAAATTCCACTAACGAGACGAGCCCAGTTGACTGATTTGTGAGCAAGATGATGCAGCGAAGCCCATGCTGACAATCTTGTACGAGTCGCGAAGACTCACGATTAACTCATAACAGGAGAAATATTGAATGTTTAAAGGGCTACTTGGCAAGAAAATCGGTATGACCCAGATTTTCGATGACAACGGTGTTGCAATTCCGATCACCGTCATCGAGGCTGGGCCTTGCTACGTTACCCAGCTGTTGACGTCTGAAAATGACGGATACAGCGCGGTTCAGATCGGATTCGACGAAGTTAAACCTTCTCGGATTACGAATGGCGAAATGGGTCATTTGAAGCGGAATAGCTTGCCTCCGCTTCGTTTTTTGCGCGAATTCCGCGCCAGCGATCCGCAGGTTGCCGAAGGCGACAAGGTAACGGTTGAGCAGTTTGAGCTCGGCGATCTTGTTGACGTCGTCGGAACGAGCAAGGGTCGGGGTTTCCAGGGTGGTGTACATCGCTATAATTTCCGCGGCGGTTCGAAGACGCATGGTCAGTCTGACCGAATGCGCGCTCCGGGTTCCCGCGGCGCTGGTACGACCCCGGGTCGTGTTTTCAAGGGTTCCCGCGGACCTGGTCACATGGGCAACGAACGCGTCACGGTTCAGAACCTGACGGTTGCTTACCTAGATGCTGAACGGAACCTGATCGGTGTCAAAGGCGCTATTCCTGGCGCGCGCGGCGGGTTAATTATGATTAAGGGCGCTCGCAAGGGCTAAAGCGCAAGGGAGCAAGCACTCATGAAAATTGATGTCAAAAACATGAAGGGTGAAGTCGTCAGCTCGGTTGAACTCCCAGCGGCGATTTTCGAAGCCCCGATTTATTTGGACTTGATGCATCAGGCTTACGTCCGCCAGATGGCGAACGCGCGTCTGGGTACGCATGAAACGAAAGTCCGCCATGAAGTCGCCGGCGGCGGCCGCAAACCGTTCAAGCAGAAGGGTACCGGTCGCGCTCGTCAGGGTTCAACCCGCGCTGCGCAGTGGAAAGGCGGCGGCCGCGTTCATACTCCGCATATGCGCGATTATACGCAGGACATGCCGAAGAAAATGCGCCGTGCCGCGCTCCGCTCTGCGTTGAGCGTCAAGGCTGGCGATTCTCAAATCGTCGTTGTTGACGAATTGGCGTTAGCGGAACCGAAAACGCGTCTGATGGTTGAAGCGTTGAATAAGCTCGTCGGCGAAAGCACGGCGCTCGTTCTCATCCCGAATGCGGAATCGACCGCGGACGTCGTTCGCGCGACCCGAAACATTCCGGACGCGATGACGCTGAACGCGAACTACCTGAATATCCGCGATTTACTGCGCTTCGATAAGGTCGTTCTGCCGGTTGCGGCGATCGATACGATCAACTCGTATTTAGGGTAAAGGAGAATCGTTATGAATATCTATGAAGTTTTACGACGACCGCTCGTTACCGAAAAGACGAATGACCTTCTCCGGAAGAATCAGTACGCTTTTGAAGTCGAAAAGACCGCGAGCCGAACGCTCGTGAAAGACGCTGTTGAAAAGCTTTTCAACGTCACCGTCGAATCGGTAAACGTCATCGTGACGCCGGGCAAGACGAAACGGAACATGAAGAGCCGCCGGACGACGATTAAGAAACCGGTCATGAAGAAGGCGATTGTTACGCTCGCCGAAGGCGACAGCATCAAGTTCTTCGAGGGGGTTGAATAATGGCAGTTAAGATTTACAAACCGATTACCCCGGGACTTCGGGATAAGACCGGTTATACCTTTGAAGAAATTACCAAGTCGACGCCGGAACGCTCGCTCATCGTTTTCCGAAAGAGCTCGGGCGGCCGCAACAACCTGGGTCGTGTCACGGTTCGCCATCGCGGCGGCGGCGTTCGCCGTTTCATCCGTGTCATCGATCTGAAGCGCGACAAAATGAACATTCCGGCGCAGGTTGCCGCGATCGAATATGATCCGAACCGCACGGCTCGCATTGCGCTGCTTCATTACGTTGACGGTGAAAAGCGCTATATCCTCGCGCCGGTCGGACTGAAAGTCGGCGATAAGATCGTCTCGGGTCCGAGCGCGGAAATCCGTGTTGGAAACGCGATGCCGATTGCGAACATTCCGGTCGGTTCGACGATTCATAACATTGAATTAAAGCCTGGCAAGGGCGGTCAGATTGTCCGCGCTGCAGGTACCTCTGCTCAGCTCGTTGCGAAAGAAGGCGACTACGCTCAGGTTCGCCTCCCATCCGGCGAAGTCCGCATGATCCTGCAGGTCTGCTATGCGACGATTGGTCAGCTCGGCAACGTCGATCACAGCAACATTAAGCTCGGAAAAGCCGGACGAAAGCGCTATTTGGGAATTCGCCCGACCGTTCGCGGTACTGCGATGTCTCCGCGCGACCATCCGCATGGTGGTGGTGAAGGTCGTCAGCCGGTCGGTATGCCGGGTCCGAAGACGCCGTGGGGTAAACCTGCGCTGGGTTACAAGACGCGCCGCAACAAGAAGTCGGATCGCTTTATCGTTCGCCGCCGCAATGCGAAGAGCGGGCGCTAATTAAAAGAGGTTAGAAAATGTCACGATCATTAAAGAAAGGCCCATTTATTGAGCCGAAACTTTTAGCCAAGGTCGAGAAGATGAACAGCGCCGGCGATAAGAAAGTTATCCGAACCTGGAGCCGCGCCAGCGT
>DAOUFB010000124.1:0-16233 GCA_034430135.1 Flexilinea sp.
ATCTCGATCGCCCGTGCCTTCCTGAAGAATCCGCCGATTCTAATTTTCGACGAAGCAACCTCCTCGCTCGATAATATTACCGAACGCGCTATCCAGACCTCCATCGAAAAACTCGCCGTCGGACGCACGGCGATCATCGTCGCACACCGTCTTTCAACGATTCAAAACGCCGACCGAATCCTCGTCATTCAGGACCAGAAAATCACCGAGGACGGAACGCACGACGAACTCATGCGCAAGAATGGAACTTACGCCCGAATTTACGGCGCGAGTGAAAACGAATTAAAGCGGGATCTTCCGTAGCTCCGTTAACCCAAACGCCTTTCTATCTCAGCTCTTCAAATGAAAACGGGATCATCGTCTCCCGTTTTTTTGCTTCGCAGAAGAATAAAACCAACTTATTTCTTTCAGTTTATTAATTTGACGAAACTTATCCCCATCAAAAAGCTGAGCAAAGCGACATAAATCACGCCCGATTTATGACATTTGACGTCTTTCTTCCTGTTATTATTTAAGTGAGGTAAGTAATGGAAAAGATACGAATTGAAATATGTTGTGGAAGCGCGGAAGACGTGATCGAATCCGAAAAGGGCGGAGCCGACCGCGTCGAGCTCAATAGCAATCTATTCCAAGGCGGGCTGACCCCGACCCTCGGCGAATTGATTGCCGCCAAATCGCACACGAAACTGCCGATTATGACGATGATTCGCCCACGTGAAGGCGGATTCCTGTATTCTCCGGTTGAATACGAAACGATGCTGATTGACGCCGAGAAGTTATTAGAAGCCGGAAGCGACGGACTCGTTTTTGGGTTTTTGACCGCTGACGGAGAAGTTGACATAGCGCGAACAAAAAAGTTCGTTGAAATCGCAGGCGGAAAACCCGCCATCTTTCATCGTGCCTTCGATGTCGTTCCGGATTGGCGAAAGTCTATGGATCAGCTCGTCGACTGCGGCGTGACGCGTATCTTGACCAGCGGGCAGGAACCGAACGTCTTTTTCGCAACGGATACGATCCGTGAAATGATTGCCTACGCGAACGGGCGGATTGAAATCCTCCCCGGCGCTGGAATTACGCTCCGAAATGCCGCGCGTGTCGTCGTCGAAACCGGAACGACCCAAATTCATCTTGCCTGCCACAAGGAGATTAGCGAACCTTCCGTCCGAAACAACCGTCAGATTTTCTATGGCGGAGCCCTCTATCCGGCGGAAGACCGGGTTCAGTTAATCGATACAGATATTGTCCGAAATATCGTGACCGCGGTCACGAAATAATACACAAGGAGTAATCCATGAAGAAACATTTAGTTGTTACTATCGTCTTAGCGCTGGCGCTCCTCCTCGGCGTAAGCGCGGTTTTCGCTGAGAAAGCCGAATTGAATGAAGTGGGTACGTACCCGATCGTCAAGGAACCGCTTGAAATGACGATGTTCCGACTGTCGATGCCGAACGTGATCGACTTCGCGACGAACGACTTCACGAAGTATCTGGAAGAATTGACCGGTATCAGCTGGAAATTCGAAGTCACGAACAACGATTCCGCGGAAGAAGCTGTCAACCTGACGATGCTCTCCAAACAGCTCCCCGACGTCTTCCTCTTCGCAACCCCGGGCATCGCGAAATACGGCGTAGCTGAAGGAATGCTCCTCCCGATCGAAGACTTAATCGCGGACAATATGCCCAACTTCTCCAAAGTTCTGGAACAGAAACCCGAACTCCTTGCCCAGATCACTGAAACCGACGGTCATATTTACGGTCTTCCGGCGATTAACGAATGCTATCACTGCCGATACCGCAACAAGATGTGGGTCAACACCGCCGCTCTCGCCGAATTAGGCATGGACGTTCCGACGACGACCGAAGAATTCAAGGAAGTTGTCAAGGCTTACGTTGAAAAGAATCCCAACGGCATCGCTATCACCGGCTCGAACGACGGCTGGGGTCAGCAGTTTGAAGATTGGCTCACCAACCCGTTCATTCTGGATCCGGGTTCCGGCGCTGGCGCGAAGCTCGTTTTGTCCGCGGATGGAAAAATTGAATCCATCGCGACCAAGGATGAATTCCGCGAATCGTTGAAATACATGCGTGAATTATTCGACCTCGGTGCAATTTATGACGGTTCATTCACCCAGAATCACGAACAATACCGCACCCTGATGAATCAGGAAGGCGATCCGGTTCTCTTCGCCCCGTACGGCACGATCTCCGATGGCTACGACGTTGGTGCGTCGCCTGAATCCTACGCGAAATACCGCGTCATCGCCCCGCTCGTTGGACCGGAAGGCGTCCAGAACGCCACGTTCTTCAAGTATGACGGCGTCGGTCAGGGTCATCTCGTTATCAGCGCGGATGCCGAAAATCCGGAAGCGATCCTCCGCTGGGCTGACTACTTCTACACGATGGAAGGTTACCTCTCCATGCAGTACGGCGCGGACGAAGGAACGGACTGGGAATTAGCCAGCGCGGATGACTTAGGTCTCGGCGGCGACCCGGCGCTCTATAAGGTTCTGAACCCGTATTCATCCGAACCGCAGAATCATGACTGGCAGGACGTTGGTTTGAACTACGCAACTGCTCAGATCCGCATGGGCGAAGCTACCGCCCAGGATATCGACATCGCTTCCGCTGAAGGTCTTGAAAAACTGCTCTTCATCGAAACGCGCGACAAGATGGAACCCTACGGTCAGGGCGAAGGCGCTCCGTATACCGTCATTCCGCGGCTCAAGCTGACCGCCGATGAAGCAACCGAACTTCAGGTTATCACGAAGGAAGTCGCGGATTATATCCTCGCCAACCGCACTGCCTTCATCCGCGGCGATCAGGATATCAACGACGACGACGCCTGGCAGGCGTATCTCGATGGCTTTGAAGCTGTCCAGCTTCCGCGCTACATCGAAGTTTATCAGGCAGCTTACGACCGCCAGTACGGTAAATAAACCGCGCACCGAACAGACGCCTCAAACGCGATCAAGTTCCGGTCGCACGACGAACTGAACATCATCAAACGGGGCAATCACCATCATTGCCCCGTTTGATCTTTCAGGAGCAAACCCATGAACCAAACGTCAAGGACTACTAAAACGCGTTTAGACGCGATCAAAATTTATATCTATAGAAATTGGCAGTTTTGGCTGCTAATCGCGCTTCCGCTCCTCTATCTAATCATCTTTCACTACATTCCCATGACGGGAATCATCCTGGCTTTCAAGCGCTTTAGTCCGCGGAAAGGGATTTTCGGGTCCGATTTCGTCGGATTACTGTACTTCCGTCAATTCCTCGGCGCGCCGTCCAGCCTGCGCATCATTAAAAATACGCTGCGTCTGGGCGTTTATTCGCTCGTCGCAGGCTTCCCAATTCCGATTCTTCTGGCGCTCGCAATCAACGAAGTCAAGAGCCATCGGTTTAAAAAATTCGTCCAGCTAATTACCTACGCGCCGTATTTTATTTCGCTCGTCGTCCTCGTCGGGATCATGATGCGAATCATGGATCTTCGGACAGGTATCTTGAATCATATCATCGTCTGGTTCGGCGGGAAACCCATTAACTTTTTCGGCTCGAAGGATATTTTCCCGCATCTTTACGTCTGGAGCGGCATCTGGCAAATCGCCGGTTACGCTTCAATCATTTACATCGCAGCGCTGTCCGGCGTCAACCCTGAGCTTCAGGAAGCCGCGATCATTGACGGAGCGTCGCGCCTCCAGCGTATCTGGAACGTTGATCTGCCCGCGATCCGCCCGACGATTGTCATGATGCTCATTTTCAACGTCGGTCAAATCATGAATATCGGCTTCGAAAAAGCCTATCTCATGAAAAATTCTGTCAATCAAGGCACCGCTGAAATCATTTCGACGTTCGTCTACGAAATCGGGTTGAAAAACGGCGATTTCAGCTTCTCAACCGCCGTCGGTTTATTTAATTCGGTCATCAGCCTGATTCTTTTCGTTATCGTCAATGAAATATCAAAACGGCTGACCGACACGAGCGTTTGGTAGGAGGTTGAAATGTTCCATGCCCGAAAAAAACACATGCAGGAAAGCGCGACCGATAAAGCGTTCCTCTTCCTGATCTATGCCGTCCTTATTGTGATTTTATTGCTCATTATCGTGCCGCTCGTTTACGTCGTCTCAGCGTCATTCTCCGACCCCCAGGCCGTCATCACGGGAGAAATGAAACTGTTGCCGGTTCGTCCGACGCTCCGCGGTTATCAGGCTGTTTTCAAGTACTACAAAATCATGATCGGTTTCCGCAACTCATTCTTTTACATGTTCGCAGGAACCATTATCAACTTGATCATGACCATGCTCGCAGCCTACCCG
Organism: Flexilinea sp.; assembly: GCA_034430135.1. Taxonomy (GTDB): domain Bacteria; phylum Chloroflexota; class Anaerolineae; order Anaerolineales; family Anaerolineaceae; genus Flexilinea. The sequence continues at coordinate 4,316 of DAOUFB010000124.1, forward strand.
CTCTCGCGTCCAGAATTTCGCGCGCGCCGATGGCTCTCCTTCGTCTTCATGTTCGCCATGATTTTCAGCGGCGGACTCGTTCCAACGTTCATGGTCGTCGAACGGCTGGGCATGCTCAATACCCCTTGGGCGATGCTGATTCCGAACGCGCTCTCGATTTGGAATTTGATGCTCTGCCGAAACTATATCACGAATAACATTCCGAACGAGCTGTATGAAGCCGGCGTTCTCGAAGGATGTACCCCGATCCGGTTTTTCACAACGATCGTCATCCCGCTCAGCAAACCGATCCTCGCCGTTTTGGCGCTTTACTACGGAATTGGTCACTGGAACACGTATTTCAGCGCGCTCATTTACCTGAAAAACCCCAGTCTTCAACCACTTCAGATCGCGCTGCGTGAGCTCCTCGTTATCAACAAGGTTGATCCGACGTTGGTCACGAATGCCAAGGCACTTTCAGATATGCAGGGTCTGACAGACTTGCTGAAATATGCGGTAATCGTCGTTTCATCGCTGCCGCTCATGCTGATCTATCCTTTCGTTCAGAAATATTTCGTCAAGGGGATCATGGTCGGCTCGGTCAAAGGCTGAACCTCCCTTCGTCAGACACAAAAAAAGGATGCGCAGCATGGCTGCGCATCCTTTTTTTTATCCTTTATTACGCCGCCAAAGTTAGCGGCGCATGCCTATTTAGCGCAGGAAACAGAACCCACGCAAAACGCTTTCCATAGACACCTTCTCAGGCGTCGATCGCGAGGAAACTGACCTGTTCCGCCGCGATTTTAACCTCCGCGACGAGCGCGGCACGGTCGCCAATGTCCTCTGGGACGCTGACGCCCCAGTAAGGATCACCTTCGAGCGTCTTTGTCCAACGAACCTTGACCGGCGCGTCGCTGCCGAGGAACCGCGCAGACAGGGGTTCATGCGGGATATTCGGAAATGGAAGCTCTTCTCCGGCATACCGCTTCGGCTCAAGAACGATAATATAAACGCGGTTCGGCTTTTCCGCGAGGAAAATCCGGTCGAGTTCATAAATATACGGCGGTGTCGGTTTCGCTCCGTAAAGTGCGTCGCCATTCTCACGCAGGAAATCGGCAACCTGGTCCAAAATCCTGCGTGATGCGTCCGGAATTTTCCCCGTTCCGTTTGGACCAACGTTCAGCAGGTAATTTCCCCCGCGGCTGATAATCTTGACCATTTTTTCGATAATTTCCGTAGCAGGACGCCAATTTTCATCCGCCGCCTTAAATCCGAAGGAGTGATTCGTCGTCGCCGGAACTTCCCAGTGTTGATAAATTGGGAAAGCCGGAAGCCGGTTATCCTGCGTCGAAAGATAGTCTCCCGCGCCATGACCGATCCGCCCGCTGATGATGCAGTCCGGCTGAAGCTCCTTAACCACGCTGCGAAGTTCGAGGCACTGCACTTCGGTCATATCCATCGGCGTATCGAACCATATCATACCGACTTCCCCATACTGGGTCAGCAGTTCTTTAACTTGGGGGATACATTTTTCCTGAAAATAGCGTTCAAAGTTTTTCCCGGAATTATCGCGGTAGGCAAAAAAGCCGTCTGGGTCATCCCAATCCTGCGCCTGTGAGTAATAAAGGCAGAAAACGAGCCCCTGCCGATGACAGGCGTCCGCCAGCTCCTTAACGAGATCACGGTGACAGGGGGACGCTTTAACGCTGTTATACGCATTGCATTTCGAGTCATACAGCGCGAATCCGTCGTGATGTTTCGCGGTCAGACAGACATATTTCATTCCCCAGCGCAAAGCGTCGCGGACGATTTTCTCAGCGTCGAAATCCACTGGGTCGAACCGAGACGCCAGTGACCGGTATTCATCCAACGGAATATCCGCATAATTTAAAATCCATTCGGACAATCCGCGAATCGTCCGTCCCCGATACTCACCGCCCAAAATTGAATACAAACCAAAATGGATAAATAATCCGTACTTCCCGTCCGTAAACCACCGCGGCAACGCAGTTTTCGTTTCCATTGATAACGTTTCCATGTTTTCTCCTTATGAGGTTCGTGCGGAACGTTCGGCGTCTAAGATTTCAATCAACAACCGTACCGTCCCCACGTTATAGTTGCTGAACGAATAAAGCGCTTCGCCTGTTGAATTTAGCGCCAGAATAAACGGACGCCGTTCGTCCCCTGCGTTCATGAGCTGATGAAGGCTGGATTCGACCGCCTTATCCCGTACCGTTCCGGCGCGGACCGACGGAAACGCCGCTAAGACACGTTGAAACGTCCGCTGGTTTAAGTCATTCTCCGGCGCAACGATCAACGTCATCGACAGCGCGCGTTCACGAATTTCTTCCTCAGCTTCGAGGAGTTCGTTAAAGAAATGTTCCGTGGGTTCGGCGCCAACATCCACAAAAGCTAAAATTTCACCGCCGCTTGCCATGGTTGGAAGCATCCGCGCGCCTCCGTCCAGCGCAGTTACTTCAAAGGATTTAACCGGCGCACGGCGGAAAAAGGTCGTCAAATCATCAACAGCCGGGATCGTGACCCGAATCTCCGCTTCGGTCGAGGAATCCACGCGCAAAAACTGAACATTTGCCTGAACGCTGCCGTCGAGCTGCCGCACGGCGGTCAGAATACGGTACGTCCCATCCGATAGTCGAACCGTCAGGGATGAACCCGCCGCGGCTTCCCCGAAGTCGAGCGTTTCCAAATCGTCTCCATCAAAGCGCTGGATCGTCAGGTTCTGATAGTAGCCCATCTCCGCGCCAGTCGTGCTCATCAATCGGAACGTCCGCTCTTTCCCTGAATCATCAGCTCCCGAAACGGGACGCAGCGGCTCGAACGCGCCGTCTCGATACCCACGCGGAACGCGTGTTACCGGGTCTAAATCCGCCGCGAACGTCAAAGCACGGGCGAACTCGACAAACGCCGCGTCAAAGGTCAGCGGATCAGCGACGCCATAGGTCAGGACATCGATCGCCCGCGCGGTTAAGGTTGGATAAACGCCGTCGCGTTCGATACGAATGGATGCTATCCAATAGTCGTACAATGACTGGACAGAATCAAAGACAAGCCCATTGGCTTCCGCCCATTTCCGCAGCTCGCTCCGACATGGCAGGAGCGTTTCGTTCAAGACACGCGGCGCTAAAATCCCCGAACGATAGACGTCCCGCGGATAACGCGCCTGAACCGGACGGCTTGAATCGAGCGCATCCATCAGCATTTCCGCCGTTAAATCGACCAGATCTTTTTCGCGCAGCGTTGCTAATATTTCGAGTTTCTCCTCAACGGAATATTCAGTGCGTTCCAAAAAGCCGATCAACACATCGGCGTTTCCACGAGCACCGGTCAAATATGGTTCATAAGCTGCGTCATACGCATCGCCCGCCCGAAATTCGAGCAGGCGCGGGTTTTCGCTCAGCGCAGCTTCAAACGCCTCCAGCGACGCAGCACAGCGTTTCAGCCGTGTTCCGCCGTCTTGAATCAGGTTCATCGCGGAGGAATCTTCGCCCGTGACCGTTTCAAGCGGCGGGTGTTGAACGAAGGCGTAACCTTTCGCGTCCGAAAGCGCCGTCAGGTCAAGTGTCACCGTTCGTTCTTCATCCAATGAAACGAGCGCGAACGCTGCTCGATTGCCAGAAACGGTTGTCAAATGCAGTGTGCCTCGCCCAAATGACGACGACGCAGTTCCATCCTGTCCCGTTTCGAGCGTCACCAGCGGATACAATTCAGCATAATTCAAAATCTCACAGCGAACCTTAGCGCCCGAAACAGGTTCTCCGTCCTGAATGACACGAACCGTCAGGCGATGCGTCTTCCCGTACTTCGCCGTCCGGTTCAGGCGCGACGTAATCGCCGTCACGGATGAGATTTCCTCATTCACGAAACTCGATCCAAACGACATTGCCTGAATCAGCATCGCTTTCGACGCTGAAGCCGTAAACCAACCCTTATCCAACCTCGGCTCAGGCTCACAAGCTCCAAGATAATACCATTCTCCGTCTGCATACGCCTCCACCCATGCGTGATTGTCGTCGCAGTGCGCCCAGCGCGGGGTATAAATCTGACGCGCGGGGATACCGACCGAACGCAGCGCGCTGACCAGGAACGTACTTTCCTCGCCGCAGCGCCCATACCCGCGTCTGATAGATGTTAACGGGGACGCCGTGCGTTCATCGGTCGCGCGATATGTGACACGTTCGCCGCACCAATAATTTACTTCGAGAATCGCTTCTTTCTTCGATTTGCCCGCGATGCGCGGATAAAGTTCTTGGTAAAAGATCGCGCGGTTAAACTCGATTTTCTCATTGTTGACACGGTAAAAAAGTAAAAAGCTCAGGAAAACCTCCGCGGGAAGTTCACTGAGCGATGGATCCTCCTCCACGACCTTCAGCGTATGGCGCACGATTTCCAGAACGAGCTCAAATGAAACGCTCAGCAGGTCCTGAACGGGCATATTCGTCCAGCAAAATTTCATGCATAACATTTCATATTCATCAAGTCCGCGCAACGCGGCGTCGATTTTCGAACGAAACGGCGCGAGACGCTGCGCTGCTGCGTTAAAATCGGTTTCAACCTGCTGGCGGACGTCCGGCGTAAATAGATTCTCAAGATTCAAAATAAGATTTTCCTTTCGTTTAGAAACTTTCGATAATCGCTAAAATTGCACCGCCGACGAGATGACCCAGATGATCATAGGTTGAGAATTTGAGATCGAAGGTATCTTTGGCGTAGTCGTTGACGTAAGAGCGATGACGCTCAATAATCAGGTTCCGTAGCGTCGGATAGCGGAAGACCAGACTTCCGAAAAGTATCACAACCTGCGGAGAATAAGACATAACGACCAAATTAATCGCCAGCGAAATTCCGACAACGATCCGATTCACTAATTTAACCGCCCAGTCATCCTGACGCTCATACGCATCAAATACGCCGTCCAGCGTAATATCGCTTTGGACGCTCCGCGCCTCCTGGAGAATTGCCCATTCCGCAATATCGGTTTGCAAACAGCCAAACTGACCGCATTCACACAGCCGACCCACCTGGTTGGTAACGATATGACCGATTTCCCCGGCGATATTATGCTGCCCGCGGTAAATCTCCTGATTGATAATGACCGCCGCGCCGATACCATCGCCGACGTTCAACACGACCGAATCATACGAAGAGCGCGATAGTCCGAAATACATTTCCGCCGTCGCGACTGCCTTGATGTCGTTTTCAACCACAAACCGATACTGCGGCATCAATGACCGCAGCTGCTCCGCCAGATGAACATCATTCCAACGGAACACCGACGAGAACCGGACAGCGCCAGCCGCATTGTCGACGATTCCCGGAACAATCAGCGAAATAATCGGAATCACCCGAATATTGTCATGCTCATTAAGAAAGCGCGTAATTTCAGCTTGTAAGAAAGCACAGAAGTCCGCGGGCGAGACTTCCGCCGGATGGAACGCGGTTTCCCGCACGTCCAGGATTTTTCCGTTCGAATCGACGATTCCGAAGTACGTTTCCGACCGTTCGACGTAGACGACGAGCGCCCGAAGCGCTTGATCATTGAGACGCAGATCCTTCGATGGACGCCCTAAATTGCCTTGCGTTTCGGAGTCGACCAGCTCGATCAGACCTCGTTGGATAAATTCATCCGTGATCCGTGAGACGGAAACGACGCTGAGACCGGTGATCTGCGCCAGCGTTCCTTTCGAAATGGATCGGCTGCGAATAATATGGCTCAGAATAAGGCGCGTATTATACGCCTTCATGACGTCTTTATCCATCTTCTGAAGTCTGTACCCGTTTTCCACTGTCCTTTGGCCCTCGCTTTCTTATTTCGAACATCGGCTCTTCCTATTTTAACATGATGTAATTATTTCCGGAACAGGAGAATCGGGTGAGGTATCAGAGTAAATGCAACCCTGTTTACCGTGAACTGCTGCATTTACTTTTTCAACTCACTTATGGATAATTACTTTATGAATATGTTCATAAACTATGGGGGATTTATGAACACTAGGAGATAATTATGGCTATTTTCGGTTACGCTCGCGTCAGTAGTGTTAGTCAGAATTTGGACAGACAGATCGACCAGCTGAGGAATTTTATTCCTGATGAAAGAAATATTATTATAGATAAGCAGTCAGGGAAGACCTTTGATCGGATGGGATATAACACCCTGGTGGGGTCGGAGCATAATTCTGCTCTTCTTCGTGAGGGGGATCTGCTGATTATCACAAGTTTGGACCGGCTTGGCCGTAATTATACGGAAATACATGAACAATGGCGAAAAATCACAAAAGAAATCAAAGCAGATATAAAAATTCTGGATATGCCGCTTCTAGATACGACACAGGGATCTGATGACCTGGATCATAGGTTTATAGCAGACCTTGTTCTACAGATCCTGTCGTATGTTTCAGAAAAAGAAAGACTGCACATAAAAGAGCGTCAACGACAGGGAATCGAAGCGGCACGGAATCGCGGCAGAAAATTTGGCAGGCCTTCTGTTGTATTACCAGAAAAATATGATGAAATAATTGAGAAATGGAAATCTGGTATGATTACTGCTAAAGAAGCCATGCAAAGAACCGGTCTGAAAAGGACTACTTTTTATAAAATTGCCAATAGGGGAAGGTAATGGTTATTTTTTCTGATTTCAAACAACTAATATATTGTCCAATCACATAGGATTTCGATTTCCCGTTAGATTACTTATTAGTCCATGTACAATAATATTATATAAAAACTATTCATATTAGCTGTTATCTAACATATATTTGGTTGAAATTTATAGTTATGTTTCAAAAAAAATTATTATTGTCATATATTTCAATTCTAATTATTTCGTTTTTGTTATTTTCCGGAATACTCTATTTCAGATTTGAGTCAACTTTAAAGCATCAAGTTATTGATTCAATGGTTGATGCAACAGTGCAAATGAAAATCAATTTAGTCCAATTTGCAGAGCAAATTGAAAATACATTATTTAATGTTTCAATAAATGCAAAAATACAACAGTATCTTTCCAATAATGAAAAAAAAGAAACGTATCAGGCAATACAGGAATCACAGGAAATCGTTACTGAAATCCTTGGCCTATATGCGTTGAGTAAAGCTACTAGTGGAATATATATATTTTCGGAGAAACAGGACTTGTATCCGGTTTACACTCAATATAACATGAGTACCTCAGCTGGATATAACAAGCAAAATGCCGTTTTCAGATCAAATGAAATAAAAAATGAAATATGGTATCGGGATACTGTAAATGCGGAAGGTAAATATTTATGGATAGGTCCTGCAGAAGATTCTATTCGGGGACGTTCAGATATTTCTCTAAATAAAGCAATTCTGAATACAAAGAAAATTGGTGAAGTTTTGGGTATTGTTCGCATTTTTGTTCCTTTGCAGGCCTTCTCAAATCTTCTCGACAAAATTTCTGTAGGGATAAACGGTTATGTTTTTCTTGAAATGGATGGGAAAATAATAAATTGTACAGAAGATTCAATATGTGACGGTCTTTCATCGGACATTTTCTCCGGAGTGAAATCAATACAGAATCTGAAAATCAATCATGAAAATTTTATTGTAAACATCGAAAATACAGACATTTCAAACTGGAGACTTATAAATATTATGCCGGAAAAGGCAATACTTGAGCGGATTAACTTTATTAGGGACATTATTTTCCCTGCTGCTATTTACATTTCAATAGTAATGATATTGGCAGTTTGGTTCGTTTCTACAAGAATTTCCAGACCTATTTCGTATATGGCAAGTGTGATGGAACATTATAATTCGGAATCAGTAGAACATCTTCCTGAAAACCTCGATGGTGAGGTTGGCGGATTATATAAAAGTTATAACCGCCTTCTTGACAGAATTGATGGGTTGATTTCCGAAAATGAAAAATCTGCAGAAATGCAAAGACGCGCTGAACTGAATGCCCTACAGGCCCAAATCAATCCACATTTTCTATATAATACGCTAAGCAGTATAGCCAATTTAGCGGCGTTCCATAATAACAAAGAGATTATGACACTATCGACTGCTTTGAGTGATTTTTTCAGAATGAGTCTGAATAAAGGACAAGAAAAAATATCGTTGAAGAAAGAACTGGAGCAAGTTGAGAATTATGCATTAATTCAGCAGTACCGATTTAAAACAAAGTTCTCTATGGAAATTGATGTTCCTGAGAACTTTATGGATTATGAAATAATAAAACTAATTATTCAGCCTCTTGTCGAAAATTCACTGATCCATGGGTTTTCATCTCTTGATTATCCTGGAAGAATTGAAATCTCAGCTAATGAGGATGGAAAATTCTTTCGTATTTTTGTCAGGGATAACGGTATCGGTGAAGATATCGAATACATAAATGGCATACTAAGCGGGGAATACATCAATGAAAGCAATTCAAATTCCGGCTACGGAATAAGAAATGTTAATGAGAGAATAAAACTGTGCTTTGGGTCTGATAGTGAGTTGTCCTATATTGAGAATCGGGGGCAATCGGGAATTACAGCCATTATAAAAATTGAGAGAAGTAAGATCCGGAGGAGCATAGATGAGCATTAATAGTGAAATGATAATTAAAGTAATGCTTGTTGAAGATGAACCATTGCTTCTGATGGGATTGGAAAAGATAGTCGACTGGCAACAACTTGGCTTTTATGTTTGTGGAAAAGCATCAAATTATAATGAGGCTATTAATATCGCTGCTGATGAGATTCCTGATCTAGTAATAACGGATATTATGTTAGGAACAGGGCAAAAAAATGGGTTGGACCTTGTAAAGAAACTGAAGACCACTCTTCCAAATACCTGGTTCATCCTTGTTACCGGGTATGATTCTTTCGAATTTGCACAGGAAGCTGTTGAATACAATGTGAAATCATATCTGCTAAAGCCTGTGACGCCTGAGAAGCTTACAGAAAATTTGATGGAATTTAGGAAAACATTTGAAGCCAGAATAAATAGTGAAGTTACCTTTGCCAGACAATATACTCAGTTGCAGAATACGAAACCATTCTTATATGATCTTTTTATTTCAATAGGTGCTGGCGGAGAATGGGATGACCTGTTTGGTATCAGCGGAAAAGAGAAATTCTGGCAATCAGTTATCCTTACAATTCCTGACAAAAATAGCAAAGAGGATATTTTTAGTTTATATTCAAACATCAGTAATCTGATGTTTATGATTGATACTTCTGCATTGATATTTATCAAGGGTGACAAACTGCTATTTGTTTTCCGGACAGAACAAAACGGAAATTCGCTGAAGACGGAAGAATTTATAGATGCTTTTTTCGAATATGCTTCATTTCATGAATTTCCATTTACGGCAGTTGGTGCAGGAACCGTAGTGACTTCTATTGCGGAGATTCCATTGTCTACGAGTCAAGCAGAAACAGTCTGCCATTATGCGGTTTTCTACAACAACAATGATATTGTTTATTATTCTGATATTAAAAGACAGGAATTTGAAACCCCAATTCATTTTTCAGATTCCCGGTCGGAAATTCAACTTGCAATTATGGCAGGGGATTTTGAGTATTCTTCTAATTGGATTCACCAGATTATGAATAGGGCTGCCGAACAAAATGCATCCGGAGGAGAATTGCGTTCTCTTGCACTTGAGGCATTATCAATTCTTGACTCATGCTGTACAACAATTGATATTTCACGTGAGGAGTCTTGCTTTTTTTCAAATTTGCAGCAGATTAATGATTGTCACAAACTTGAAGCAATTATCAGCTGTCTAGATCATGCTGTTAAAACAATATGTGATATTTCCATTAAAAATAAGGAAAAACAAAACAACGATGCGATTTCACTAGCTAAAGGGATCATAGATCGTGATTATGCAATGATGCTCTCTTTAGAATCTGTAGCCCGTGAAGTTTTTTTGTCACCCACATATTTCAGTACGCTTTTCAGCCAAAGGCTGGGAATGAATTTTAAAGCGTATCTAACAAATGTCCGCATTGAAAATGCCAAAAGACTGCTTCTTCAGGGCGATTCAAAAATTTATGAAATCGCTGAAAAAGTTGGATATTTCGATACCAGGTACTTTGGACAGGTTTTCAAGAAAATTTGCGGATGTACGCCTCTTGAATACAGACACAGAATAATTCCGTCTGAAAAACAATCGTAAATATTTCAACAAAAACCGAAAAAAAATACCACCTTTTTTTTGAGCTTTATTTCATATAATTTCTGTAACATTGTTCAACTGGAACAGAGAATTATAAAAAGGAGAAAAAATGAAAAAGAGTTCAATTTTAATGTTGGTGGCATTATGCCTGGTTTGTATTTGTGCTTCTTTCTCAGCAGTTTCTGCTGAAAAGAAGGAAGTCGTTGAATTCTGGATGCTTCCAGTAATTGATGAGGCAAAACTTAACGATCTCGTTTCCGAATTCAACGCGCAGAGCGAAACGACAGAAGTTAACCTTTCTGTTCTGGCATGGTCAGATGGACGTGAACAGATTAAGCAGGCTGTCGCAGCAGGTGTCGGTCCGGATGTTTTCTACATCGGCGCGGGTCTTGATAATGATTACATTCAGGGACAGCTTCTTCTGCCTTTAGACGAAAATGGATACTCACAGGAGGACATCGAAAAGTATTCTCCACTGATTTCTACTAGCAGCGCAAATGACCACTTACTTGCGGCCCCGCTTTCATATGAGTTATATATTCTCTACTACAGAACTGACATTCTTGAACAATTCGGATATGATGCCCCTCCCGCTACCCGTGCGGAAATGAAAGAAATGGCATCAAAGATCTCTAGGGACTCAAATGGAGAAATTATGGGATTCCAGTTCAAGGGTGCTGATGATCAGTTAAATGCGATCAATTACAGCTGGCAGACTCTGCTGACTCAGAATGGTGGCAATTTGATGGATCTGGATAATATGAAATCTACGGAATTCTCTGAAATTGCCGTCAAGACTCTGGATTATATGAAGAGTTTTTATACTGAAGGAATCAGCACACTTGGAACTAGTGCAAATAACGGGTTCCGCGAAGGGAAAATTGCCATGTTCGAATTTACGACCGGGCCATTGACCAGTGAAGGATATACAACTGATCCCAACATGTCAGGAAAATGGTCGGTATCAGCTCTTCCTGCCGGCGAGGATAATAGCGGTGGATATCTCGGTGGTCATGCGGTCGCGGTGAATGCTTCTACTGAAGTCTCTGAAGGCGCAGTTGAATTTGTGAAGTGGTTTACATCTCCGAAAAATGCAACGGTCTGGATGAAGAATTTCTATGGGGTTCAGCCGTATGATATGGAAAAGTTGAGTGATGAGGAGAAGAATGCAATTAATGAAGTTATGGAATCAGAACCTGAAATTTGGAATGCAATTACAGCTGAGGCTGCTGCATGCACACCGGATTTCATGATCCAGACTCGCTACGCATATTTAGCTCGTTGGGATGGGCAAAAACGTCTCATTATTGCTGCACTCACCGGGGAAATGTCGGTTGAAGATGCACTCAAACAGCTCGATATTGAAATCAATCAATCACTGTAACGGGTAATACCCCAAGGGGCTTTTATTATAAAAGCCCCTATTTGAAAATTTTGTGCGAAGGTACAACATCTCATCGTCTCAAAATAAAAAAGGAGGGAAAAATGCTGAAATATAAAGATAAAAATGCGATTGCTGCATATTTATTTCTTTTACCTGCAATTATTCTCCTGATCATTTTCATGCTCTGGCCTATGATTAATTCTGCATATTACAGTTTGTTCAAGTGGAATTTAATCGGCCAAAAGAGATTTATCGGGCTCGACAATTATAAATTTATGTTGTTGAACGATATGAGTTTCTCAAGGGCATTGATCAATACAGCTCTTTATGTAATTCTAAATCTGTCGATCGCAGGATCGTGTGGGTTCGACCCCCACTCGCGCTACTAAAAGATCGGAAGTC
>DAOUFB010000125.1:0-30046 GCA_034430135.1 Flexilinea sp.
GTATACCTGACCGGTACGTACGGTGCAACGGGAGGGTGGCGGAAAACCGTCACTCTACCCTATCATCGAAGTCGTTCGACTAAGCTTCAGACTTGGACGCAGGATCTTCCAACTTGGTGTTTCCGTTGTTTTGGAACGCCTTATTTCCGAGGAATCCGAGCAACAGTGATTTAACGTCAACCCCAAGGCTGTCATTGAGACCATCGGTGATCTGGGTCAGCGATTTTGTGATGTCCCCGACGAGCTTCGCGTTATTTCCATCGCCGTACATCGTAATCTTGTCGACGTTATTGAGCGGCGCGGCAATATTCTTCGAAATTTCGGGAAGCGACTTGAAGTACATTTCGAGGACAGCAGCTTCGCCATACTTTTTCATTGCTTCGGCTTTTTTATCGATCGCTTCAGCTTCGGCGAGTCCTTTCGCGCGAAGGGCTTCCGCTTCAGCGAGTCCGACCTGACGCCGTGCATCAGCTTCAGCTTCCGCTTTGAGCCGAATCGCTTCCGCTTGCTTTGCGGCTGTGATTCGGATTGCCTCGGCAATTTTTTCTTCCTCGAACAGTTTCGCCTCTGCGTCTTTCTGACGCTGGTAAAGCTGAACGTCGGCGGCTTGTTTCTGTTCCGCGTCAAGTCTTGCTTTTTGAATTTCAATTTGTTTCTGTTCGCGGACGAGGTTCGCTTCTGCGGATTTTACTTCTTTGTCTTTTCGCCGTTCTTCCGCCTGAATATCATACGCCATGTCTGCTTCAGCTCTCTGCTTATCAGCTTCCGCCTTGAGCTGTGCCTTTTTAATTTCGAGCTCATTTTGACGTTCGGCGATGATTCGCTGGGATTCGACTTCTGCGTCGTTCGCTAACCGATTCGCGTTTGCCTGTGCAACGATGACGTCTTTATCGGCGTTCGCTTTCGCGATAGAGGCTTCTTTCCTGATTTTAGAGATGTTCTCGATACCGAGGTTCTGGATGACGCCGTTTTCGTCCTCAAATGACTGAATGTTAAAGGACGCGATTTCCAATCCCAACTTTTCTAAATCCGGGACAGCGTTTTCCTGAACCTTTTCTCCGAATGACTTCCGGTCCTGAACCATCGCTGGCAGTGTGAGCTGTCCGATTATTTCGCGCATGTTCCCTTCAAGAACGTCCTTGACCTGTGCGATGATATAGTCCTCGGTCTGGTTCAGGAAGTTCTGAGCCGCTCGTTCGATCATTGCCGGTTCGTTCGAGATTTTAATTTTAACGATTCCATCGACGCGAACATTGATATAGTCGTTTGTAGGAACCGCCGTGCCAGTTTTTACGTCTACGGACATGACCTTTAATGAAAGGACGTCGAGCCGTTCAAAAAAGGGAATACGGATCGCCGCTTTTCCAACGACGACTTTGCGCCGAAGACCAGAAATAATAAACGCTTTGTCCGGCGGGGCTTTTACGTATCCGGTAAAGGCAATTACCAGGAAAAGAATGAACGCAATAGCGCCAATGATAATTTGTACGTACATTTGTATATCTCCTTGAAAAAGTTTTATTGAAGCTGATGCGCTTCAGACTAAGATAGCCTTCATCGGCAAAACGCTTTTAAGCGGGTTTTGAATCAGCCTGTTTTAATTTTAAAAGCGATTCAATTTCGCATAAAAGAGCGTCGACATCTGCGCCCTTTGTTCCGCCGTGGGTACAAATCCGAATGCAACTTTTGTCTTCACTGACGCGCTCAATAAACGAAACCGCAAATTTCTGCTGGAGCGCAGCAATGAGACGATTGCTGAATATTGGGAAAAGCTGATTCGTGGGCGATTCCACGAGAAACCGAACGCCTGAAGAGCGGAGTTTCGCGCGAATCCGCTCAGCCTGATGGTTGGCATGAGCGCCAAGCTTAAGATATAACCCGTTGTTCAGTAATGCGCTGAATTGAACCCCGAGCAGCCGTCCTTTCGCCAACATTCCGCCGCGTTGCTTCTGAATATAACGAAAATCCTGTTTCAGCGTTTCGTTTCGGATGATCAGTGCTTCACCGAACAAAAGTCCGGCTTTCGTCCCGCCGAAGTAAAAGACATCAGCAAGACGGTGCAGCGTTTTCAAATCAAGATCGTTCTCGGGGCAGGTTAATGCGTAAATGAGACGCGCGCCGTCCACGTACAACAGCAATCCATACCGATCGCATACATCTCGAATTGCTTGAAGCTCATCGGCGGAATAAATCGTTCCTAATTCGGTCGGTTGGGATAGGTAAACGAGCTTTGGTTGGACCGTATGCTCAAAGTTAGGATCGTGCAGATGCGCTTCGCATTTTTCAGCGATGGCTGCGGCGCTAATTTTTCCGAATTCTGTCGGGAGCGTTTCGCATTTATGACCTGTTGCTTCGATGGCGCCGGATTCATGAACAAAGACGTGCCCTGAGTCAGCGGTAAGGACGGATTGATGGGGGCGAAGGGCAGCGGAAACGACCGTAAAGTTAGTTTGCGTTCCGCCGACGAGGAAATGAACAGCGGCGTTTGGATCTCCAACCTCGCGCTTGAACGCCTCACGCGCCGCGTCACAATATTCGTCTTCTCCATAACCGTTTGTCTGCGCTTCGTTCGTTTGGATAAGCGCATTTAAAACATCAGGAACGGCGCCTTCAATGTAATCGCTATTGAATCGAATCATTGCTATTCCCCCCTTACTCCGTTCTGATTATAGCTTTGTCCCCTAAATCCGTAAAATCAGCTGTATTCTCGATGATTCTTAAGTTGAATCTATGACATTTGTCATTTTTCCCCGATTTAAGGGGCGGATTGTTTCTCAATATTTTGAAATAAGACTAAAATTAGGAAAGCGATTGAAGTCAAATCTTATAAGATCATGCAGGTAAAAGGCTAACGATGAAAAAGATTCTGATAACTGGTTCAGGCGGCTTGATTGGCAGTGATTTGTATGATGCGCTCTGCGCGAAATTTGGCGAGGAAAACGTAATTGCTTCAGACGTTCGAAAGACGCGGGGAAATCGTATTTTCGAATTTTTAGACATTCGCGACCGCGAGCGTTTGAAAGAGATACTTGATCGCTACGAAGTTGGAACTGTTTATCATTTGGCTGGTTTACTCTCAGCGGGCGGAGAGAAGAATCCGGGTTTGGCTTGGGAGATTAACCTGAATGGTCTGATGAATGTGTTGGATGCAGCGCATGAATGCGGTCTGAAAGTTTTTTGGCCAAGTTCAATTGCGGTTTATGGTCCGACTACACCGAAAATTGATGTCCCACAGCATACGTCCTTTGAACCGGAAACTGTATATGGGATCACCAAGCTTGTCGGTGAAATGCTCTGTCAGTATTATCACCATCATTTCGGCGTCGACGTTCGTTCGCTCCGTTTTCCGGGTATTAACGGATGGAAAGGGGCGCCCGGAGACGGTACGACGGAATATGCAATGCATATTTTTTATGGGCTTATCAAGGAAAATGCCTATGAATGTTTCCTGGCTCCGGATACAAGATTGCCGATGATGTATATTGACGATGCGATTCGCGGAACGATTGAGTTGATGGAGGCACCGAGCGATAAAATCACGGTTCGCACTTCATATAATTTCGCCGCGGTTAGCTTCACCCCTGCGCAACTCGTCGATGAAATTTGGAAAATTTCTCCTGATTTCAAAATTACTTACAAACCGGATATTCGCCAAACCATTGCCGCGACATGGGCGCAGACGATCGATGATAGTGCAGCGCGTCGGGATTGGGGATGGAAAGAAGAATATGACCTTGAAAAAATGACCCAGGCACTTTATCATGGCATCAAAGAAAGGAAGAATCATGGGCAAAGCTAAGTTTTATGAAACGTTGAAGTCAGAGCTTGATCGTATCGATGCGTCAAAGACTTCGAAACGCTTCGAGCATCTTATCGACAGTTTCACTAACGAAAAGAATCCGAGGGCGATTATCGATGGAAAGAAGTATTCTGTCTTCAACTCAAACGACTATCTTGGCTTCCGTCATCACCCAGCTGTAAAACAGGCAGAACATGACGCGGTGGAGGTTTTGGGAACGGGTCCCGGTGCCGTTCGGTTTATTAGCGGTTCTTTCCGAATGCATCGTGAACTGGAAAAAACGCTCGCCGCTTTTCATCATAAAGATGATGCGATCGTTTTGTCATCTGCTTTTGCTTCGAACATCGCTGCGATTTTTAGTTTGTCACGCAAACAGGCGAAGGATTCGCTTCTGGGAACGAGCGTCTGTGTCATTTCAGATGAGCTGAATCATCGTTCGATTATTGACGGTGTTCGTATCGCGAATTTAGGAAAAGAAGATAAACGCATTTTCAATCATCTCAGCTCTGAATCGCTTGAAGATGAAATAAAATCCTGCGTCGGTGTTTATTCGCGGCTGATTATCGTTACCGACGGTGTTTTTTCCATGCTCGGCGAATATCAGGACCTGAAGAAAATTCGAGAGATCATCGATCGCTACGATGAGAAGTTCCCGGAAGGGATTTTGCTTTTTGTCGATGATTGCCATGGTGCGGCTGCATTTGGACTTACCGGACGAGGTACGGAAGAGGTTACGGGGGCGGATGCGGACGTTCTCATCGGAACGCTCGGAAAAGGTTTCGGCGCGGACGGCGGGTACATCGCAGCGAACCAAAATGTGATCGATTATCTCCGTGAAGCAGCTGCGACGTACATTTATTCAAATTCAGTCGCGCCGGGAACAGCGGCAGCTGCGTTGGATGCTGTCACGATTTTGACCAGCGAGGAAGGCGCTGCAATGCTCGCGCATCTCCGTGAAAATATTGAATACTTTAAAAAGGAAATTACAGCAGCTGGGTTCAAACTCGCTGCAGACTCGTCTCATCCGATTCAGCCGGTTCTCTTCGGAACGGCGGAGAAAACGAAAAATATGGTTCGCGGTATGTACGATGAGGGTTTCCTCCTTTCGGCGATAAATTACCCTGTCGTTCCGAAGGAACGCGATGAAATTCGCGTTCAGCTTTCCGCGGCGCAGTCGAAGGAAGATATTCATGCGTTTATCGACGCATTCCGGAAGGTTGCGCTCGGTTTTGGATATATAGGATAGGCGAATAAGGATTAAATGGATAGAAATATACCCCAACACGCGTCAGAGGCGATTGACTTTTACGTTCGGACGATTTACTCCGTTCTAAAATCGAATTCGGAAATCCGATTAAGCGGCTTTGAAGAGGCGCATTCGAGCCTTAATTCGGTTCTTCATCATAATGCAAGGTCCGAAACGCTTGATTTTAATGCGCTTGTCTATGGAATTTTGCGGTTGCCGAACTGTATTCGGCAGGTAACCCGTGTCGTCATGGGGCAGCATACGCCCATGTTTAAGGCGCAGGGTTATATGGATATCGAAAATTGGACGACGGTTTCAGCAAGAGCCCGGCGGCGGTATTGCCTGTTCGATGGCGCGAAAACGCTGGCATGCTTTATAACCAGCCGTTCAGATATTGACGATTTAATTCCAGTTTTGACAGCGTTTCAAATAGAGTGGAATAAGCTGCATTTCCTGATGCGGGAAATTAACGGAGATGAGTTGACGGGATTATCCGTTGTGCCTGAAGAATTTGTCCGTTTTTCAGCGGAGAAGATGGGCGTGAACCCGGAAGATTTTGGACGTCTCTGTTCAATATGGGGCGAGGATGCGGGGAACTGGCTTCGGGAAATCAAGTCCCGTTCGTCGGAAATGCGGGTTCGGCTCTTAGACAGTTCTCAGATCCAATATATGCGTTCGTCGAAGAAGTGGCTGGCAAATATTATTGACCGCTGTCCCGAGGTTCGGGATCGTCCGATTTTCTTTATCTCGAGTAATACGCATAGTATTACCAATATGATTTCCGGTTTCGCGCTGCGGAAGGAAGCCGAACTTGTCGAATTTATGAAACGGCAGGACGATCAGAAGCTGTATCAGGAATGGCTTCAAATCCAGTCTGGTAAATTAGCTGCATCGCGCGAAAACCTGTTGTACTACGTTCTAAAGAAGTATCAGGCAACACCGGAGGGGCAAGCGAGTATCGCGGAACAGGCATCGCTTGAACACGAAATTGGTATTGCCCGTGTTTCGAACCTGCATACTTTTGAAGTTGAGGCGCAGCTTATTGATTTGTCCCGGGTTGATTTAGATCATATTGACCCGCGTCTCAATGTGCCGGAGATTGCGCGTCTGAAGGAGTCTCGTGCTTTTCTTTTCAATATCGATTATCCGCTGGGAATGACAGCGTACAATATTCTGTCAAAGGTTTCCGAAGAGTTCGAGAATCTTCGCGGCGTGTATATTATGGGAAAAGCGGCGTCATTGAATGGAATTTACGGAGATGTCATTATTCCGTCCGTCATTCAGGATATGCATAGCCGGAATACGTACCTGATCACCAACGCATTTACAAGCGCTGACGTGGAGCCTTGGCTGACGTATGGGTCTATTCTGGCTCATCAGCGCGCTGTGACTGTCTTGGGTACTTATTTGCAAAATAACACATTTATTGAGGAAATGTATCGAAGCGGATACACGGATATCGAAATGGAAGCTGGACCGTTTTTATCTGCGGTCAGCGAAATTTACCGCGCCAATCGGCATCCGATTAATCAGCTCGTATCTCTCAATAAAATGCAGCTTGAACTGGGTATTTTGCACTATGTTTCAGATACCCCGATGACGAAGGGACGTAATCTCGGGGCTGGGACGCTCTCCTATTTCGGCATGGATTCGACTTATGCGACGTCAATCGCGATCCTGAGAAAAATTTTTATGAAAGAAATCAACCTTATCCGGAGTGGAAAAGAAGTCCGGGATTCCGCTTTCTGATTTTATTGCTTCAGGTACAAAAAAGGCATCCTCTTAATCGAAAGTGGATGCCTTTTTTGGGTTAGTTTGCCTAAGCGTCCTGATATTTGAGCGTTGGACGTGGCGATGGAACCCGATTCACTTCGGGAATGCGGTTGTACATCGTATTTAGATCCAACAGCCACGCAGCGACATCCGCTTTCAGCTCTCCTGGAAGGAAGCGATAGCCCCAGTTCCCATCCGCGCGTCCCGGTAAGTTCATCCGCTTCGACCCATCCTGTCCCAGAATATCCTGAAGCGGAGCGATCGCATAGACCGCAACAGATGCCCAAACTTCGCGAACCATTTTCCATGGAACGTCCGAGCCATCGGACGAAAGATAGCGGCGGAAATAGTCTTTTTCGTGCTCTGCCGCAGATGCGTACCAGCCGAACGCCGTATCATTATCGTGTGTGCCGGTGTAGGCAATGCAATTTTGAATGTAGTTATGCGGCAAGAAAAGATCGCGGGAATCACCTGCAAAAGCGAATTGAAGAATTTTCATTCCTGGCAGACCGAATTGATCCCGGATATCGATAACATCCTGCGTAATTTCACCCAAATCCTCAGCAATAATCGGCAGCTCGCCGAGCGCACTTTGAATCGCGGTTAGGAGTTCAGCTCCCGGACCCTTGACCCAACGACCGATTTCAGCGGTTGGATTCCCCGCTGGAACTTCCCAATATCCGCCGAACCCTCGGAAATGGTCAAGACGGATCAAGTCAGCCATGGCTTTTGACGCACGAACCCGTCGGATCCACCATTCGTAGCCAGTGCGTTTATGTTCGGACCATTTATATAACGGGTTACCCCAAAGCTGACCCGTCGCAGAGAAGTAGTCCGGCGGAACGCCAGCGACGACGGTAGGCTGGCACTGGTCATCCAGATAAAACAGTTCGGGCATGGACCAGACGTCGGCTGAATCCAGAGCAACGAAAATCGGAATATCTCCAACGATCGTAATTCCCTTTTTGTTCGCGTAGTCTTTTACGTTTTTCCATTGCCTGAAGAATAGAAATTGATAGAACTTCTGCTCATCAATGGCGCTTGTATTGGCGTCTTTAAACTCAGCGATCGCCTTTGGATCGCGCAGTCGGAATTCTGCTGGCCAGGTCGTCCATAACGTACCGCCTTGCGCATCCTTAATGGCGCGGAAGAGGCTGTAATCGTCGAGCCATTCAGCATTCTCTGAACAAAACGTTTCGAATTCCTTCTTGCAAAGGCTCGGTTTTTTTCGGTAGTTTCGATAAGCACGGCGAAGGAGCGTCAGTTTCCACTCAATGACAGGACCAAAGTCAACGGCATCCGCAGGGAAATCAGGACGATCGGCTATGTCCTCGTCCGTTAAGATTTCCTGATCGAGAAGAATTGTTGGGCTTACGAGATAGGGATTCCCAGCAAAGGCCGAAAACGCCTGATATGGGGAGTCTCCGAACCCTGTTGGACCCAATGGCAAAATCTGCCAAATGGCGCATTTCGCAGATACGAGAAAATCAACCCAGCGATAGGCTTCAGGTCCTAAATCGCCGATTCCATCCGGTCCGGGAAAAGAGGTCGGATGAAGCAAAATACCTGATGAACGATCTAATTTCATAACGTTATTCCAATCTTAGGTCTGTCTGTCCGTTACAGCGAACGGTACATTTTGACGTACTCAATCGCCTGCTTTTTCCAGGAAAAATCCTGATCCATCGCGCGGCGCTGAAGCTTTTTCCATTCGGGCTGATTCCGGAAATAGTCAACCGCCCGGCGCATCGCCCATTCCGTCCCGCCAATATCTGCATTCTTGTAAAGAAAACCAGTGTAGGTGTCCGGGTAATCGAATGGGTCTTTGATTGTGTCGGTCAGCCCGCCCGTCGAGTGGGCGACGGGGATGCAGCCATACAGCATGGAAATCATTTGTGCAATTCCGCACGGTTCATACCGTGACGGCATCAAGAACATGTCACCAGCGGCGTACATGCGCCGAGATAAAAGCGCGTCGAACCGAACTTCCACGCGTATCTTATCGTGCATCTGGCTCCCTAACGAGCGGCAGTCGGCTTCGATCGCTGGTTCGCCTGTCCCCAAAATGACAGCCTGAAAATCGACATTGCCCATCTGCCGCAGGGCTTGGATGACCAAATCAAAGCCCTTCTGGTAGGACATTCGCCCAACCATGACAAAGAGCGGGACATCAGGACGTTCCGGCAGGTACAGGTCGCGTTGAAGCTGAGTTTTATTGACTGCTCTCTGATCGAGAGAATCGGCGGTAAATGGCTGAAGAATTTTTGTGTCCGTAGCGGGGTTCCACTGGTTCGGCATGAGACCATTGACGATCCCCTTAAGCCGAGATCCTTGTTGCGAAAGGTAATATTCATAGCCATGACCAAATTCTGCGGTCTGAATTTCTTTCGCGTAGGTACATGAAACCGTGCTAATCTGATCGGCCGCGTCCAGTCCAATCGCCATCGGAAGATTGCGCAGCCAACCCGGAATGCGAATGTCGTAAGCTGGACGAATTCCGTAGTAGTGAAGTGTATCCGGAAAATCACCGCCAGAATAGGGGAGGTTGTGAATGGTGTAAACGGATTTCGTATTACTGAAAAATGGATCGACCGGACGGATTTGTTTTAAGTACTTGACGCCTAAAGCCGTATGCCAATCGTGGAAGTGAATTATCTTCGGTTGAAAGTCAATGTGCCGCGCCATTTCGACCGCAGCGACCGAGAAGAACGCATATTTATTCAGATCGACCCAGGGATTATCGCTGTAAATACCGGTGTTTCGAATCGGGTCCCCGTCGATTAAGTAAAGCGGGTAGTCAACGTTCAGCGCTTTTGAAAGGTAAACGTCCCGCGGACCCCAACGGGTCTCAACGGTGAAGTTACAGATCCATTCTGTCGGCCAGTTCCGGCGCTTAATTTCTTCGTGATACGGAATCACGACACGCGCGTCAACTTCCATATCGCCTGTATCTGCTTTGGTCAGGTCATTTAACGCTATTGGCAAGGTGCCGCCGACATCGCCCAATCCCCCGATTTTAATCAACGGATCAGCTTCTGAAATCGCGAACAAAACGTTATATTTTTTCAACATTTTCGATCCTCCCGCTGGGTCTCTTGATTTACTTGACGCGTCTTTCGTCCAACAGCACGGCACGGAGCGTTTCCAACGCGATATACACGAAATACTGATCCGAGAAGAGTTTCGGATTGTAAATTTTCGACGTCGTGCTCGCGCCTTGCGAGTTGGTACATATGGATTGTACTTTATTAAAGCCGTTTTCAACGGAAGTCAGTCGAACGTAAAGGTCAATTTGTCCTGGCTCAGATTGAATCCCGATTCCATTTTCCCACTCTTCGTCGCTCAATGCAGGATTTGCGGTTTTGGCTTTATAAACAGAATGATCCAGACTTTTCCCAACTTTACCGCTCGTCCCAACTTCAAAGATGTTAACCGATTTTCCAGCTTCCCGCAGCATCCGTTCCAAAACACCCGGCAGCGATTCGCCGTCAACGCCGAAAATTGCGTCTCCGAGTCTTGCCCGGATTCGTGCTTCCAGATCGTCTAACTTAAGGGATGCGTCGCGTTCGTTAACGCCTTTTGCGGTTAAGCGCAGGTCGATGACGCCTTCTTTTGCGCTAAGACCTAAGGTCGGGTTTGACCAAGTTTCAAATTCAGAGACGGATTCGTCAATGATTGATTCTCCGAGTCCAAAGGTATGCAGCGTGCGAATCTTGATCGTATCGTCATACGGATACTTTTTCCGAAGAATGTCGATAACTGAGTTTTCGAAAATAACTTTCATTTCGATCGGAACGCCGGGTAAAGAAATGACGATCTTGTCGTCCGTTTCGACCAAAAAAGCTGGGGCAGTCCCTACGGGATTTGGAATGCCTTTCGCGTTCTCCGGTAGGTAAGCCTGACGACGGTTATTTTCAGACGGTTCCCGGTCGCGCTGTGTAAAATATACTAAAATTTCCTGCCAAAGTTCTTCGTGGTAAATAAGCTGCGTGTTAAAAGCTTCCGCAACCGCTGCTCGAGTCATGTCGTCTACTGTGGGACCAAGTCCGCCGGTGATCAGGACGATATCGACGCGCGAAACGCTTTCCCGAATTGCGGAAGCGATCCGACTCGTATTATCCCCGATGATTTGCGTCCGGTAGCAGTTGATGCCAATTTCGCGTAGGTTTCTAAGCAGATAAGATGTATTGGTATCTTGTGTAACGCCTAAGAGAAGTTCCGATCCGATCGTTATGATTTCAGCAGATGCCATAAATTCTCCTGATTTGTATTGGTTTCATGCTCTAATTTTACATGAAGTAACTCGAAAATAACTTGGCACAAGTTGTTTTGAATACGGATAGAATGACATTTTTTGACTCGTGGTTTTCTGCGATGAATTAACGCGTAAAACGGTCTTTTTATGTAAAAGAGAGAACTTACGTTCGCAAGTTCTCTCTTTTGCATTGTGTGTATCCTGTCCCTATGACGATGTTAGTGGCAGCCACCGTTCCCGCAGCCGGGGCATGAACTTCCGCAGCTGCATCCTTTTTTATTGCGCTTATCTCGGATTATCTTCCAGACCGCTCCAATAACGATTAGAAGAACCACTGCGCCAATCAAATAATCACCCATGATTCCCTCTACCTCTCTGATTCATCATCGCGAGTAGGCGACTGACTTTGAATCGTCGTTCGCATTCTTGTTGGGGCGGAAGAGCATGTAAAGCATTCCCAAGAGGAGAACGAAACCAATTGCGGTTGCGAGCGAGAAAGAACCGCCGCCAAAGAATGTCCCAAGCTGGAAGACAATGAACGAAACGACGTAAGCGAAGAGCGTCATATAACCAATCGCGAAGAACGTCCACTTCCCATTATTCATCTCCCGTCGGATTGCCCCCATCGCTGCAAAGCATGGGGCGCAAAGCAGGTTGAAGAGCAGGAATGAGACAGCGGATACCGGTGTAAACCGATCAGCAATTGCAGACAGACCTTCGTATTCGCCTTCTTCGACCATTTCAAGCGCATCGCCTTCAATTCCCATTAGAACTCCCAGCGAACCTACAACTTCTTCCTTTGCGACAAGCCCCATGACAGTTGTGACGGTCGCTTGCCAATCCCCAAAGCCTAACGGTTCAAACACTGGCGCTACGACCGAGCCAGCACGACCCAGCAGGGATTCATCCGTGTTTTCTACCGCACCGTATTGTCCATCCGTCCATCCGTAAGACGCGGTAAACCAGATAAAGATTGAAGCGAGGAGAATGACCGTTCCTGCGCGCTTAATAAAGCTGGATGCCCGTTCATAAACTGAACGTAAGACGTTGGTAACCGATGGCATATGATAAGGCGGTAATTCCATCACGAACGGCGCAGGGTCACCCGCGAACATCTTCGTCTTCTTTAAGATGATCCCGGAAACAACGACTGCGGTCACACCAGCGAAATAGCTGAGAGAGGTCAGCCATGCGGAATTTCCGAAAATTGCACCGCCAATCAAGGCGATAATCGGCAACTTTGCACCGCAGGGAATAAACGACGTCGTCATAATCGTCATCCGGCGGTCGCGTTCGTTCTCAATCGTTCGGCTTGCCATAATCGCAGGAACGGAACAGCCGGAACCGATTAGCATCGGAATGAAACTCTTTCCGGAAAGCCCAAATTTGCGGAAAATGCGGTCCATGATGAACGCAACGCGCGCCATGTAGCCGATGTCCTCCAGAATTGCGAGCAAAAGGAAGAGGACAATCATCTGCGGGACGAAGCCAAGGACGGCTCCGACACCGGATATAATCCCTTCAACGACAAGTCCTGATAGCCATGGCGAAACGTTGAGCGATTCCATGAAGGAAGCTGCTGCGGGGATAATCCATTCTCCAAAAATAACGTCGTTTGTAAAATCGGTCACGAGTGTGCCGATCGTCGAGACAACGATATAGTAAAGCCCGCTCATCACAAGAACAAAAATCGGAAGCGCCGCCCATCGGTTCGTAACAACCAGGTCGATTTTATCCGACGTACTGAGTTTCGTCCCTGAGGATGATTTCTTGACGGCGGAGGAAACGGTGCGCGTGACATAGGCGTAACGCTGATTCGTAATAATCGATTCCGCGTCATCGTCGAGCGCTTTTTCACAGTCGGTGATATGCGCATTCAGATGATCCACAAGGCTCTTTTCCAAGTTAATGTCTGACAACACTTTCTCGTCGCGCTCGAATAATTTAATCGCGTACCAGCGAATTGCGTTCGCAGGAACGATGGATTGGATTGATTCTTCGATGTGTGCGATCGCGTGTTCGACTTCACCTTCGAAAACGGAAGGCAGTTGGACGACTTTCTTCTCTTGTGCGATTTTGATGGCTGCGTCCGCGACTTCCTTTACTCCTGATTTTTTCAGAGCCGACATCTCCAGCACCTCACAGCCTAACGCCTTGTTCAGTTTGCGGAGATCAATCGTGTCGCCGGTTCGCTTGACAACGTCAATCATGTTGACCGCGACGATCATCGGAATGCCCAGTTCGAGCAACTGTGTCGTTAAAAACAAATTCCGTTCAATATTTGTTCCGTCGATGATATTGATAATCGCGTCCGGACGGTCATTGACCAGATAGTTCCGTGCAATAACTTCTTCGAGCGTGTACGGTGAAAGGGAATAAATTCCCGGAAGGTCCTGGATAATAACGTTATGATTTCCCTTGAGTTTTCCTTCTTTCTTCTCGACCGTGACGCCCGGCCAGTTTCCCACATACTGGTTAGAACCGGTCAGATCGTTGAACAGAGTAGTTTTCCCGCTGTTTGGGTTTCCTGCTAAAGCAATTCGAATTTCGCTCATTATTATCTTCCCCTTACTGGAATTATTCGACTTCAATATTTTCAGCGTCGGATTTACGGATTGACAATTCATATCCGCGGACGGTCAATTCAAACGGATCTCCCAGAGGGGCGACTTTCCGAACATAGATTTCCGTTCCCTTCGTGACGCCCATGTCCATAATCCGACGGCGAAGCGCACCTTCGCCATGGAGCTTGACGACTTTTACCGTTTCGCCGGTTTTAACGTCCTTTAGTGTTTTCATTCCGATTAATTCCCTTCTATCTGAATCCGATTTGCTAATCCTTCTCCGACCGCGACCCGGCTTTCTTTTACTTTGATGATGAGATTTTCACCGTTTTTAGCAAGAAGCGTAACCGGTTCGCCAACAACGAACCCCATTTCTGCGAGGTGCAATCGGACTTCGTCTTTGCCAGTTATTTTGCGAATCGTGACTTCTTCGCCGATATCAGCAAAGGTTATTGGGACCATAAGAAAAACCTCCAAAGTAAAAGTGGTTAGCAAATTCTAACAGGTGGAGTTTATCACCAACTTAGTTAGTTGTCAATAATTAGAACAAGCAAACTGCTGGTGGTTGCCCAAAAAGAGGATTGATCGGATAAAGTGGGGGCGGTTTGAGTGATTAAATGGAATGGAAATGGTTCGTTAAAATTTTCACGGCACGGGGAGCGAAACCCATGCCGTGAAATCCAAACGGAGGAGAAACGTTTAGTTGACTCTGAATGTCGGTTTACCCGTCTTGAAGAATGATGCGATCTGGTTCGCTG
The DNA here is from genome assembly GCA_034430135.1 of Flexilinea sp. Classification (GTDB taxonomy): domain Bacteria; phylum Chloroflexota; class Anaerolineae; order Anaerolineales; family Anaerolineaceae; genus Flexilinea. Next base: position 14,396 of record DAOUFB010000125.1, read on the forward strand.
CTGCGGTTCCAGCGTTGCTGTTTGCTTCGGCTGTCTGCGCGCCGCATTTCTTCGGCGTTGCGAAGATACGGTCGCCGAATTTTTCTTTCAATGCTGCATAATTCTTTGGCGCAACATCGCTGAGGTAGATAATGTCCGGGCGTTCATCCATCGCTTTTTCCAAGCCGGCTTCGTCGACAATTTCGACACGGGCAGAGTTGATGATAACCGCGTTCTTCGGTGTTTTCATCAAGCGCTCATAACCGACCATGCCGCGCGTTAGATCATCGAGCGGGAGGTTCAGCGAGAGATACTGGCAGGTTTCGAAAAGCTCGTCATATGACTTGGTGTCCGAGACATAGTTCTGTTCCGGTTTAATCGTGGCGAATACGCCGTCGCCCGTAAACGTGTAAAGTTCCATGCCGAATCCATGTCCCAGCGCCGCAATGCGCGAGCCGACTGCGCCGAAACCGAGGATCCCGAATTTCTTCCCTTTCAGCTCCGTTCCTGATGCACCGCTAAAGAATTTGCGCGCATTCGCGATCAACAAGCCCATGACGAGTTCTGCAACCGCGTTGGCGTTCTGTCCCGGGGTGTTCTCAACGACAATACCCTTTTCAGCAGCGTATTTTGTATCGATCGAATCAAATCCAGCGCCAGCGCGGACGATGATTTCGAGATTCGGTGCAGCGTCGATAACGGTCTTGTCAATTTTGTCAGATCGGACGATCATCGCGTTGGCGTCCTTGACCGCTTCGTGAAGCTGCGAAGCTTCCGTATACTTTTCCAAGAGAACCGGCTCAAAACCGTTATCTTTGATGATTCCGACGATAGCCTTGACGGCTTCTTTCGAGAAGGGTTTCTCAGTAGCAATTAATACCTTTTTCATGCCATTCCTCCTTGTAGGATCTGATCAGATTAGTGCGCCGCTTCGAATTCCTTGATGAGCGCGACAAGAGCATCGACCGATTCCATCGGGAGCGCATTGTAGCAGGAAGCTCGGAAACCACCGACAGAGCGATGACCAGCGAGACCAACGCAACCGCGTTCCTTGCTCAGCGCCAAGAAAGCGTCGGCGAGGTCTGCGTACTCGTCCTTCATGGAGAAGGTGATATTCATGCGGGAACGATCTCGCGGATCGGGTACGTTCGGCTTGAAGAACTTCGACCCTTCGATTGCATCGTAAATCTTCGTCGAACGAGCAATAGCCCGCTTTTCCATTTCCTTGACGCCGCCTTCTTTTTCAATCCATTCCATCGTCTTTAACCCGGCGAAAATTGGGAAGACCGGCGGAGTGTTGAACATTGAATTCTTTTCAGCGATTTTCTTGTAGTCGCTGAGGGTCGGAACCTTGCGAACCTGTTTTTCCGCGAAAGAATCCTTGAAGATGACCATCGTGGTCCCGGCAGGGGCGAAATTTTTCTGTGCGCCAGCAAAAATCAGGCTGTATTTCGAGACGTCAACCGGACGGCTGAAAATATCGCTGGACATATCGGAAATCATCGGAACCGGTGAATCGAAATCTTCGAAAATTTCGGTTCCTTCAATCGTGTTGTTCGAACAGAGTTCGAAATAATCAACGTCGGTGGGGATGGTAAATCCGCGCGGGATGTAGTTGTAGTTTTTATCGGCGGAAGAGGCGACGACGTCAACTTCACCCCAAATCTTAGCTTCCTTGATTGCCCCGGTCGGCCACTTGCCGGTATCGAGATAAGCGGCCTTGGTCTTAAGGAAGTTGAACGGGACATTATAGAACTGCGTGGTAGCACCGCCGCCGACGAAAATGACCGAATATCCTTCCGGAATATCGAGCAGCTTCTTCGTCATCGCAACCGCATCGTCCATAACTTTGTCGAAGTCTTTGGAGCGATGAGATATGCAAAGCAGGGACAAACCGGATCCATTAAAATCCCGAATTGCCTCGATGCTCTTCTGAATCGTGTACTCTGGCAAAACTGCTGGTCCCGCGTTGAAATTATGTTTCATTCCTGAGCCTCCGTTAGTCTGTTTTGGTTAAGTTTTGGAGTAAATCGCCATGCGACTGCTCCCTTTGATTGATTGAATTGTACGACAACCGATTGAGTTCCGACAAGGGAAACCCGTCATTATTTTTATATGGCATTCCTATGACATTGCTCTTAACGTAGACTATCCCGCCCACCAGGAACTAATTTCGGGAAGCTCACGAGCCTGAAGCGCCATAGGTGACTCATTTTCCTCAAGCCAAAGGACGGCTGGACGTGTTGCTAAATTGTAGTTTGACGCCATGGATAATTGATATGCGCCTGAAGCGGGAATCGCCAAATGTTGCCCAAACTTCGGACGCGGAAGTTTAGCGGCGGAAATTAATTCATCGCCGGATTCACAGAACTTCCCGACGATACGAACTAGGTGCTCAGCTGGATCGCCGAGTGGGTCTTCAACGATCGCCGCACAATAGGTCGAGTCATAAAGCGCGGGGCGCGGATTGTCCGCCATGCCGCCGTCGATTGCCGCGATGATTTTATCGTTGAGTCCGTCCTTAACCGTCCCAACCGTATAAAGCGCGACGCCCGCCCGTCCGACAATGAACCGACCGGATTCGAGCGAAAGTTTCGGAAGTGCAATCTTTCGCCTCTGGCAGTTTCTCACGATCGTGTTTGAGATTGGCGCTATCCAGTTGTCAACGGGGTTTTGCGGAGCTGACGGTGTGTATCGGATTCCCCAACCGCCGCCCGGTGATAATTCTTCCAGCGTCACACCGGTCCGTTCGATCAACTTAAAAATTTCCTCAATCGCTGCGATATAAACGTCCGCGTCGAAAAGAAGCGAGCCCAAGTGAAAATGCAAACCGGTTAGTTTTAGGTTCTGCTTGTTTTCAACCGTCCTGATAGCTTTTTCTGCATCCCCGTTAACCATATGGAAGCCGAACTTGCTGTTTCTAGCGGAGGTTTCTGTGTACGGATGTGTCGCGACATGCATGTCGGGCGTGATACGAATCCAGACGCGAGCTGTTTTTCCAAGTAATTGCGCGACTTCCTGAGCCATTTCAATTTCGTCGAAATTGTCCAGGACAATCGAATGGAAATCGTTTTCAATCGCCAACGTCAACTCTTCGTAAGATTTGTTGTTGCCATGAAGATGAATTCGATCAGGGCGGAAGCCGTTGTGAAGCGCGATTTGCGCCTCTGCGTAAGAAACAACGTCCAAATCAATCTCTTCTTTCGCCATGACTGAAGCGAACTTTCCCGAGAGATAGGCTTTCGAAGCGTAAGCGATCGATGCCTCCCCTGGGTAATAATCGGTCAGCGCGCGATGAATCTTGTGAATTTGAGTTCTAATGGTCGCTGCGTCATAAAGATAGAGCGGCGTATTAAAATCATTTGCCAGCTTTCCCAGGCTATGCCCTGCAATTTGGAGTGTGTTTTCCGAACTGATGATAGTCGTGATTGGGAATATTTCGCGAATTTCGTCAAAATTACCGGACATAAAAAGTCTCCTTTTCCTATCGAGAGTATAATAACGAAGCCATTAGGCTAATTTTAGCGTGAAAGAGTTAGGAAAACGACAATCCGATGAACCCAATTCCGTTTAACGTTCCTCCGTTTTTAGGTCCTGAATTGGAAAAAATAGCAGAAGCGGTCGCCAGTCGGAAAATTTCTGGGGATGGAGTTTACTCGAAGCGATGCTCGGAATGGCTCGAAAGAGAGATGAGAACGTCGAAAGCGCTTTTGACGACCTCCTGTTCTGACGCGCTGGAACTTTCCGCGCTCCTGGCGGATATTCAGCCGGGCGATGAAGTCATCTGCCCGTCCTATACGTTCGTGTCTACCGCGAATGCCTTCGTTCTTCGTGGCGCAAAAATCGTTTTCGTAGATATTCGTCCGGATACGATGAATATAGACGAAAAGCTGATTGAAGCAGCGATTACGCCAAAGACGAAAGCGATTGCGCCGGTTCATTATGCTGGTGTGAGCTGTGAGATGCATGAAATCATGCGGATCGCGAAAAAATATCATCTCTCAGTTATCGAGGATGCCGCGCAAGGTATTTTCTCAACCTATCATGGAAAAGCGCTGGGAACTCTTGGAGATTATGGCTGTCTTAGCTTTCATGAGACGAAAAATCTAAGCATGGGCGAAGGCGGCGCGATCTTGATTCAGGATCCGGCTAAGGCGGAACAAGCAGAAATCTTCCGCGAAAAAGGAACGAACCGGAGCCAGTTTTGGCGCGGACAAGTCGATAAATATACTTGGGTTTCGGTTGGCTCATCTTTCCTGCCAAGCGAAATTAACGCAGCTTATCTCTTCGCCCAATTCGAAAATGCTGATCTGATCCATCAAGATCGCATGACCAGTTGGAACCGCTATTATGAACGTTTTGAGTCCCTCGCGAACCGGGAGCGGATCGAACTGCCGGTCATTCCGGTGAACTGTGCCCATAATGCCCATATGTTTTATCTTAAAGCCAAAGACCTTGATGAAAGGACGTATTTACTGCAATACTTAAAGGCTCATGGTGTAGAGGCTGTTTTTCATTATGTTCCGCTTCATTCCTCGCCGGCGGGACTTCAATTTGGGCGCTTCCACGGTGAAGATCGATTCACGACGCGTGAAAGCGATCGCCTCGTCCGTCTCCCGCTGTTTTACGGCTTGACGCTGGATCAACTGGATACAGTCGTCGAGACGGTTGAATCGTTTTATCGAGAGAACTAAGCCATGGGATCGGGATCATGTCAGAATAATTCAGCAGGAGGACTTCGCGTAGCCGTTCTTCAATCGAATTATGTCCCATGGCGTGGTTATTTCGATATCATCCATGATGTGGATCTCTTTGTTTTTTACGACGAGGTTCAGTATACGAAGAATGACTGGCGTAATCGCAATCGCATTATTACACCTCGAGGCACACAGTGGTTAACGGTTCCGGTTTACGGATCTACCGATAAGGCAATTTCTGAAATTGAGATTGTTCCGGGTCGTTGGGGTGAAAAACATTATCAAGCGCTGCTTACAAATTATGGCAAAGCTCCCTATTTTGATCGGTATAAAGGTTGGTTGAAAGACATTTATCATCAGAATTGGAAGACGCTTTCAGAATTGAATCAAACACTGATTCGAACGATTTCGCGAGAGTATCTCGAAATTGGAACGCGCTTTGCGAAGAGCACGGAGTTCACTTCCCACGGGAAATCGAGTGAGAAACTGTTGTCACTGCTGCGTTCGATCGGTGCGACTTCGTATGTATCCGGACCGGCGGCGCAGTCGTATATGGACCTCGATGCGTTCAGTGCTGCAGGCATCGAGGTTATTTGGAAGGATTATCACGGATACCCTGCGTATGAACAATTACATGAGCCTTTTGACCCGTACGTGTCAATTCTGGATGTGCTTTTTAATACAGGTCCTCGTGCGGCGGAATTGGTTTGGAAATGGCGTCAAGCTTCCGGGAAAGTTTAGTTCTGACGCTTGCGTTTACGTTAAGTAGCCAGCTTCTGGCTCTTTTTTACATCTGGATTCGGCTTTCTATCGAAAACAACAAACCTCGCTGCGAGTGTGAAAAAGTTAAATTCACGTTCTTTTGCTGGCAGCGTGTTTTTTTGGGGATTGTCAGTTCTGCTGTTTTATTTTATTCGATAATTTCTCGGCGTTCACTACTGGATCTGCCGAATGGCGCGTATCTCAGTCTTTTAGGTGCCGCGGTCGCGCTTGACGCATGGATTGAACGGTATCCGATGGAATTGTCGGTTGCGGCAATTATATTGGGTTGGATTGCATCTTCAAGCCTGAGCGAGCTTATGCTGAACCTTGTATCAACCGCTATCGCTTTTGGATTAGGTATCGTGATTTTTTACGTTCTGATTCGTTTCACAGAACGAAAGGTGATTGCATGGGGTGACGTGATGTTCGCCGCAACGTTGTCGAGCCGATATGGTTTCGTCGCCGGAATTTCTGCGCTAAGTTGTGCAATGATATTCGCTGGGCTAAGTTCATTGATTGTGCGCCGAATTAACTCAAGCGTTAGGACGGTTCCCCTGATTCCGTTTATGACGCTGGCATTCTCCATTCTATGTTTATTCCCTAATCTTTTTCTTTTTGACATTTCTATACGTGTGCGAAAACCTTAACAAAACTTCGCATAGGCATAGCGAAATAAAAAACTTATTAAATATAGATAAATATTAATTTCTATTAAGTATTGATGAAGCAAAAAAAATAGAGCCTTGATTTTCCAAGGCTCTATAGATGGTAAAAACCAGAAGAATTAGGCGCGCGGACCCGCGTTCACGATTTCGGGGCTGGTCTTAGCTTCGTACTTTTTGAAGTTGGCGCCGAAGGAAGCAACGAGTTTCTTTGCAGCTTCGTCGTAAGCAGCCTTATCCGCCCACGTATCGCGCGGGTTCAGAACTTCCGACGGAACGCCTGGACAGCTCGTCGGAATCGCTAAGCCGAAGAACGGTTCCTTTACGAATTCGACTTCATTCAACGACCCATTCAGCGCCGCAGTCACAAAAGCGCGGGTGTAGGGGAGGCTGAAGCGTTTTCCAACGCCGTACGCGCCGCCCGACCAGCCCGTGTTGAGGAGCCAGACGTTTGCGTTGGTTTCAGCAATCTTCTTTCCGAGAAGACCTGCATAAACGGACGGATGAAGCGGGAGGAACGGCGAACCAAAGCATGCAGAGAAGTTCGGTTCCGGTTCGGTAACACCGCGCTCCGTACCGGCTAACTTAGAAGTGTAGCCCGACATGAAGTAGTACATTGCCTGGTTCTTATCCAGTTTCGAAAGCGGCGGGAGAACGCCGGATGCGTCAGCCGTCAGGAAGAAGATATTATTCGGAATCGCGCCCATCCCATTCTCAACGATGCCGTCGATAAAATGGATCGGGTAGGAGCCGCGCGTATTTTCCGTGAATCGATCGCTATCAAAATCGATAACGTGCGTCGCCGGATCGAAGTCCATGTTTTCGAGAACGGCGCCGAATCGGTGAACCGCGTTCCAGATCAACGGTTCGTGTTCCTGGCTCAAGCGAATCATCTTCGCATAGCAGCCGCCTTCAAAATTGAACGTGCCATGTCCACTCCAGCCATGTTCGTCATCACCGATCAGCAATCGATTCGGATCCGACGAAAGCGTCGTCTTCCCTGTGCCGGAAAGACCAAAGAAGAGAGCGGTGTCGCCGTTGACCTTATCAACGTTAGCAGAGCAGTGCATCGTCATGACACCCTTGAGCGGGAGAAGGAAGTTCATAACTGAGAAGATCGATTTCTTGATTTCGCCTCCATAGCGTGAACCGCCGATGAGAACGATTTTCTTCGCAAAGTTAACCACAATGAAAGCCTCCGAGTTGAGCCCATCTTCCTTGCGTCCGAAGAGACCTGGAACCGCGATAACGGTGAAGCCCGGAATCTGGTCAACACGGTCGGCAAACGGCGGTCGGAGGAACATGTTCGTCGCGAAAAGGTTCGACCAGGCAAATTCTGTGATAACACGAATCGGGAGGCGATAATCCGGGTCAGCGCCGGCGGCGAGGTCAGAAACAAATAAATCACGACCTTGAACATACCCGAGCATCCGATTATACAAAACATCGAATGCTTCCGGCGTCATCTTGACATTGACTTTGCCCCAGTCGATCAGTTTTTCTTCTTCCGTACCGTTATCGACGACGAAACGATCTTTCGGGGAACGACCTGTATACTTTCCCGTACTGACCATCAACGCACCGTCAGGAGAAAAAACCCCTTCACCGCGGGCAACGGATTCACCGATTAAAACAGACTGAGCCGGGTTCCAATATACCTTCCCCGGATTGATAATTCCATAATTTTCTAAACCATACTTACCGGGAATGCCAATATTTTCCATTTGAAGTACTCCTTATAATTTTATTGAAGTGTGATTGGACCTATTTTTGGAAGATCCCGACATGTGTTGAACGAGTGGCAGGCACCTGACCAGAAACGAATTCCAATTGCCACTTATTATAAACTGAAAACTCGAGAAGCAATAGTCTTTGGTATGTAAAAATAAAAGAACAGTTACATTCGTCAACACGTCCGTAACTGTTCGGCATATTTTATTTGCTAATTTAGCAGAAATAAGTTGTTATATTATAAGTTAGACCAGAGATTTGAGACGACTCAAGGGAGAACCGCCGCGGCTTTGATTTCATCGATATGCATTGAAAGTTTTCCAAGAACGCCATGAACAAATCGTCCCGATGAATCCGAACCGAAATACTTCGCAAGTTCAACGGATTCATTAATTGCAACCCGAATCGGCGTAATTTGCGCTATCGCAAATTCCCAAACGGTCATGCGGATAATATTCCGATCGATGACCGCAATTTTATCAATTGGCCATTCGGGTGCGAACTTCAGAAGATAGCTGTCGATTACTTCAATATTCGGATAAGTTCCAGCAACGATTCGAACGGCAAATTCAGCCAATTCCTGACTCAGGTCGACTTGGGACAGCCGGTCTTTAACGATCAGATTGAGCGGGTGGTCTGACAAATCTTTTTCGTATAGTATTTGAAGCGCAACACCTCGAGCCTGAGTTCGATCATCCAACGGTTCGGAGGCAAGAATAATACGCTCATATTTTTCCCGATCCCCGAGGTCTTCGGGAATGTCTTTCGGGAGGTTGTCAATAAAAGAAATTTTCATGTTTCGACAAAAACCTAAATTCCCGATGTTAAAAGCTCGAAGTTGTCGACATGAATATTTATTTTCCCAGACTCCATGCCAATCGTCTCAATAATCGCACGCGAAATATTCTTCTGGAGCTCAGCGCCAACCTGGTTGGTGTTTTCTTTTGCATTCAAAACAACGAAAACATCCGCGTTAACGGTTCGCCCATCAATTTTCAACTTAACGCCCGGATGAGAGGAATGGACTGAAATTCGATTAACTCCTTTTGTTTCAACTGCAGTTTGAAGGATGATTGTTTCGATGACGTCTGAAGCGATTGTCGTAATTCCGGAAGTCATTTGTTGAGTTTCTTCTGCCATGTTAATTCCAACCTTTCGATTATTCGGTTATTCCGTGATATTTTCATTTCTAATTTCAGATTTCAACCTGACCAAAGTATAAACGAAAAAATTATCCTCGCTTGAATTTACATTGATAAAGAAACATTCCAGAAAGTATCAGCGTTCTAAGCCAATCTGTCTGAAATCAAAAAAAAAGTTTATAGACAATTCCATCTCAGTCGGGATTCTAAGTAATGAGTCGATTTAGAAAATGCATAATTTCATGAAAAACGACACTCTTGACAGAAGTGGATACTCAGATTTATACTAAGGGTACGATAAGTATTATTATCAAACACAATAAATCTACCGAAAGGAACGATTCATGAACGAATCCAAAGAAATTCTCCTAAATGATGCAATCCGGAATTTTATTCATCAAGTCGAATCTTCCCGTTCCAGGAATACGGCGAAAACATACCAAAATGGAATGAACGCATTTCTCGAAATGTTAATTGAAAATTCGGCTGCATCCGCAAAACAAACGCGCAAATCTTCAACTTGCGAATCAAAGAAAGATAATGTCAAGAAGAAAGAATCAACCGAACAATCGCAGGATGATACAGAACTTGCAAACAGGACTCGAGTTTCAGAATTAGATGAAGACTGTGTAAGTGATTTTTCGGAATATTTAAAGGTTTATTCTCCAACTACCGAAACGCTCTATATAAATGTTCTAAAATCATTTTTAGAATATCTCGCAGCGGAAAATATCTTGACTTTGAATTTAAACCGCGTCAAAATGTTGATCAAGCGGCGAACCAGAAAGCCCGGCGTTAGATTACCTCAATTCCCAGAAGAAGATATCCGGAAAGTCCTAGATTTTGCTGAAACGTTACCGATGAAAGCTGTCGAGAACGAAAACGACCGCCTCATTAATCTTCGTGATAGTGCTTTTCTGATCACGCTCGCCGATACAGGACTCCGAATTCATGAAATTTGTGCTCTTAGGCTCGGGGATATTAATTGGCGAACGCGGAAAGCGATCATTATTGGGAAAGGGAACAAGGAGGCAATTATACGTTTTTCGGAAAGATCAATAAATGCTATGCGAAGTTATTTGAGCTATCGTGCAGAGGTTGGGGAAAAATTTGCTGCTTCGCGAACTGCTTTGCCCGTTTTTTCACGTCACGACAAAGGAGCTGGCGAAAAAGTTTTACCAATTACGACAAAGACGGGACGCCTAATTGTTTCTGACCGAGTCGAAGAATGCCTTGGCGCTGATGCCGTGGGCACGATAACGCCTCATTCTTTTCGACATTATTTCGTGACGACAGTCCTTCAAGCAACTGGAAACCTTAAGGTGGCTCAGGAATTCGCACGTCATACGAATATTGCTGTAACTCAACGGTATTCGCATCTTGCGAACGAAGAACTTGATGATACATTTTCCTCGATTTTCAACGATCCAACGCATGGTTGATCCTACGATAATTCTGCTAAATTTAAGAATTTAGAACCTTGTATGGGCTGGAGAATTGAGCGTTTGAGATGCTGATGAATTATGTTACAATTCACGCGATTATGTGGCTTGTTCGAAATCGTCGTTTAACTATATTATTTTTTCTCTTTCTGGCGCTGGTATCAGCCCGTATAGAACCTGTTATGGCGCAATCTGATATTTATCCCGAATACCAGATTGAGTCAGGGGATTTTTTGTCGCTCGTTGCAATACGCTTTGGTACGACGGTTGACGACATTATTGAAGTCAATCATATCGCGAATGCTGATACGATTTCGATTGGCGACCGGATTAAGATCCCATCATTAAAGGGTCTATCCGGAACGCTTGTTACGAACTCTGTCCAGATCGGCGATACACTTTCCGGCATTGCAATCCGTTCAGGTATGAGCGCTAATGATATTCTAAAAATCAATCATATATCAAGTCGTTCGGAACTTTATGTCGGAAACACGCTAATTCTGATCCAATCAGAGCAAAAATCACCATTTGTGCCAGCTGCCACTTTTTCATCTGGGGAAACGTTCCTTGAAAAAGCCGTTCAGGAGAACGTAAACCCGGCTGAATTGCGCCAAATTAATCAGCTTGCTGGAAATTGGGATCATACCGAACGTCAGCAATTATTTGCCAGAACAACAAGTGGCACAGGAACCGGCTCGATTACGCCGCTTATGAATAAGCTCGAGTTGCGAACGCTGCCGCTAGTTCAAGGTGAGACTTATGTTCTCGAAATTGAGCAGTCCGAAAACCTGACCCTCTCCGGTTCGCTCGCGGGTAAAGAATTTCGCTTTTTCGACGATGCGGAAAACTCAAACCGTAAAATTGCAATGATTGGTATCCCCGCGGATCAGGATACAGGTTTGACGAATCTGAACCTTCAAGCCGTTGCTGATGACGGTGAATCGTTCAATCTTGAGCAGAAAATCCTGATTGAACCTGGTTTGTTTACCTATGAAGTCGTGACAGGTGTTGACGCGGCTACGCTGGAAGACCATTCAAACAACGTTGATAAAGAAACTTTAGCTGCAATTACCCAGACATCTCCTATACGAAAATGGGGAACGCATATGTCTTATCCCGTTGATGAACCGTTCATTGCATCCGGCTTTGGGAATCGCAGAACTTATAATAATACCGAGTTTAAGAACTATCATACAGGGCTTGATTTCGGGGTTTGGACGGCGAATAATATCAACATCTACGCCACCGCCGACGGGACGGTTCTTTTTAGCAGCGAGCTCCCTATTCATGGGCTCCATACGATTATCGACCATGGCTGGGGCGTTTACTCAACGTATTCGCACCAATCGCAGACGACCGTCACCGTTGGGCAGGAAGTCAAACGTGGGGACATCATCGGGCTGATCGGAAACTCAGGTCGCTCTGCGGGACCGCATCTTCACTGGGAAATACGCATCAATGGAATTTACGTAGACCCCAAAACATGGCTGAATAAAGATTTTCCGTAAACGCGGAAAGTTGGATGCTTTACTTACACGGGCAGGAGGAGCAACTTATATGGAACCGAAACTGATCGAAAAATTGACAGATTGGAAGAATTTTTCTCTCTCCCAATCTGATTTAGATTTTATTTATAACTTCCTGTTAGAGAAAGAAACCCCGCTCTCAACGAACGAAATTTCTGAAGCTGTCGTTAATGAGAGAATTCGCATTCTAAAAAACGAGTTCAAGAAATCAGCATCGTTGCTCGGGAGAATTTATCGTCCTTCGGAAACGTACCAATCCGGAGAGAAGGTAACCTTTACGCAGCAAGAGAATCAAGTTGCGACCGTTATTTCGGTTCGTGATGGTCATAATCCTGATTTCCCGAGCTTCCAAGTCACAACATTCCGATTTGAAGACGGCACCGAAAAAGAATTCGCGACTGGTGTTGAGAATCACAAACTCAACGCACTCGATCCGATTCAAGCCGCATTTCCGGGTTTCCTCCCGCCCGAAGAAACGTTGTCCAAATTTGGCAAATCGATCCGAAAAACGATCCGCCGCGAACTTGGCGGTTCCGAAGACCTCGTCTGCATCTCCGACTTCTGGTTTCCCTCTGCGCTCTTAGCCGACGTCAATCTAGGTTTTCTAAATTTGGCAGAAGCCGTTATGGAAATGGAGAATGGCGTTCCGGTCGTGACCTCGAAAATTCTCGAAATGATTGAATATCCCGCAGATTCGAACACGGCTTTGACCGAATTTTCCTTCAACTACGCGCTTAAGAATGATGAACGCTTTGATGAAGTTGGCTCGCTTGGAAAAATTCTTTGGACGTTAAACTCGTTGGAGCCGGAAGATGTTCGGAAAGTTCCTATGACTTTGCGATATACGCCAACTTCCTATGCGAAGTATGTGGATGATATCGACCTCGATTGTGCCGAATACCAAATTCATGACGAGCTGGACACCGACAGTCTCGAACAGCCTTATCATGCACCCGAATTTTTTGACATTTGTATTACTTACCCGCATTGGAAAGCAGGAACACTTCCTCTGCTCGGATCGGTCGTTGAAATTTTTCCAAGTGCGATGGAAGCGAAGCATTATGTTTTTGACTTTATCGACGAAGCCAACGGAGAAAAATTCATGGGCTGGATTATCCGAGACGAGAATTATGTCTCCGGTCTAAAGCCTTGGTATCGCGCGAATAAAATTATTCCGGGCAGTCTGATCCGTATCCGACCCGGGAACGACAGCACGGAAGTTATCATTTCGAAAATTCCGGCACGATCCCAGAAAGACTGGATTCGCACCGCGCAATTTGACGCAAAAGGACGACTGTTCTTTGAGACACGGCAACAGCCTGTCACCACAGCTTTTGACGAACGACTTGCCATATACGTTGAAAACAGTCCAAACCTGGATGCGACCTGGGAAAATTTCAACAAGAAGGACGTTAAGATTGAGCGATTAATCAAGCAGATATTCCGTGAGATCACCCGCGAGAACCCACAAGGAATTATCCATTTCTCGGAGCTTTACGCTGGGCTCAACCTCGTCCATCGCATTGCTCCCAAGGAATTGCTGTCCTACCTGATTTCGGATGAGTCAATCGTTTCGCTTCCGAATTTACATTTCAAATTGAACACAACTGACGGAACGGAGGAATCGTAAAATGAGTGATGGAAAACCTGAAAAAAGCGTCTTCTTCAAACCCTCTATCGATACGCCATACAACATCGATTTCGAATGGTGGAAAGAAAATGACAGCAGCTGGCGCAATGCGCTGATTCGCTCTATGTGCGATGAGCACCGCGAATTCTTCCAACGTCAAAACGATGGTGCTTCTGAGGTTGACATAATCGATCCTGAAACCGGCGAAGTTACCCAACGTGACATCATCCAGGATATTCTCGCCAACCACTGCGCCAAAGCAGAGAATTTCATCCAACCAAGCGGACCGTTAACCGATTCCGTCTTCCGCATTTTTCTCGCCAACAACAATCAGCCGATGTCCTGCCGTGAATTGGCGAACTTCGTAAACAAGACGCCGGAAACAATTCTGAAAACGCTCTCTGGCCCGCGGATTTACCGTGGAATCAAGCCGTATTAAATAAAAGTTTGTTATAATAGCGGGTGCGTTTCAAAAGAGACGCTCTCATTAATTGCCCTCGTAGCTCAATGGACAGAGCGGCGGTCTTCTAAACCGTAGGTTGCTGGTTCGATCCCAGTCGAGGGTGCTACAGTCCCATGGATAATTGGAAGAAAAGAAAAGGGTGGACTTAAATCCGCCCCGGCTTCTATCGCTCCTCGTACCGCCTTAGCAACTCCAGCGTCTCCGCATCGTCCAGAATCTCTTCCAGCCGGCATCCCAGTTCAAGACAGAATCGGAATCCGTATTCGCCTACCCTAATGTCGGTTCCCATGATCTCGCTTACGCTGTACTTCGGCGGTATTCGTACCAGCATATGCACATGGTCTACGCATAATTCCGCTTCTATTATCTCTATCCCTTTCCGCTCGCATAGCTCCTGTAGTATCTTCCCTATTTCCTGCCATATCGACCATAGATCACTTGCCGCCGATATTTTGGCGCAAATACGATGTGATACTTTACATTCCCACTGCGTATGTGCTAAACTATTCTTATCCATGGATATAGCCTCCTTGTTTTCTCTTTGATTGGCAAATTCAAAGTTAGTATATCGCTTGGAGGCTTTTTTTCTTGCAGCTTAAGCTTTCTTCCCTTCCACCTGCATTGCAGGTGGTTTTTTGATTTCAAACGACGAAAGCGTTTGAAATCGCACTAAAGTACTACAATAAAAAACAACAATCCGAACATATTTGGGTGATGTATGTTCGGATTGTTGTTTTTTTGCGCCCCCGGAGGGACTCGAACCCCCAACCTTTTGATTCGAAGTCAACGACTCTATCCATTGAGCTACGAGGGCAACAGTGCATAGTATACCATAGTTTCGATTTTTCACCGGAAAAACCAAAAAGGTATGGCCGCGCACGCCCGTTATCGGACCGTATGAATCGGGGCGCCGGCGACGAAAGCGCGCAGGTTTTCCGCCGCGATCGAGATCAGCCGCTTCCGCGTTTCGAGCGGCGTCCAGGCGACATGCGGCGTGATCAGGCAGTTTTTCGCGCGAAGCAGCGGGTTTTCCGCGGCGATCGGCTCGATCGAGACGACGTCGATCGCCGCGCAGCCGATCTTCCCCGAATTCAGCGCGTCGGCGACGTCGCTTTCGTTCAGGATCGGCCCGCGGCTGGCGTTGATCAGGATGACGCCGTCCTTCATTTTCGCAATACGATCCCGATTAATGAATCCGACGAGCTCCGGCGTCAGCGCGGCGTTCAGCGAGATGAAATCCGATCTGGCGAGAAGTTCGTCGACCGGTACATATTCCGCGATCGCTTTCCCTTCTTCGGACTGCGACCGGCTGGCGGCGATCACGTTCATTCCGAACGCGCGCGCTATCCGCCCGACGGCTTTCCCGATCCGTCCGAAGCCGAAGATCCCGAGCGTTTTCCCCGCCAGCTCGATCAACGGACGATCCAGCTGGAAGGTAAAATCGATCGACCGCTGCCAGTCGCCGCGATGGACCGCGCGGTCGAACGCGCCTACCCGATTCGTGGCCTCGAGAAGGAGCGCGAAAACGTGTTGTGCGGTGGCTTCGGTTCCGTAGCTGGGGATATTCGTGACGGTAATTCCGCGTTCCGCGGCGGCGGGGACGTCGACGACGTTATA
>DAOUFB010000126.1:0-16895 GCA_034430135.1 Flexilinea sp.
CCCATCGTCAGGCTGTTGGGGTTCGCGGCTTTTAACGCGAGCGCTTCTTCGACCGTTCCGACGCAGCGAATTTCCGCTGCGCCTTGCGCCAACGCAAAAGCGGCGGTCGTGAACGCGCGCAGGACATCGATGACGATGACCACGCCGTGAGCTTTTTTCGCATCGTTCAGGTCGTGAAAGGTAAAGGTTATCTGGTTCATTTCGCTTCCTTATTCATTCGTTTATTTACTTGCTTATAAAATCAAGAATCGAATCCTATTTTGAACGGCGTCCGTCTTTTAGCCGCTCCCGCGAAAGCGCGGACATTCGATGGATGGATTCTCAGTCGGCGTAAATTTACGGATCGCCCTTTCAAAATTATAATCATCTTCATGGATCGGACAGGTGAATACGACTTTTCAGTCCCGGACGGACGCCCATTTCGAATCGCCGTACTGGGCGATACGCATCTTTCGCGCGGTGAGACGGTTCCGTCGGACGCCATTGACGCGATTCGCGGCACGGAGCCTGACCTGATTCTCCATACCGGCGACGTGGTTTGGCTTCCCGGGTTAGCGCCAATTCGGAAAATCGCGCCGCTTCTCCTCGTTCGGGGAAATCGCGATTTCATGTATTGGCGCGAACTTCCAGCGATGGTAAGGATTCGGATCGGCTGCGTTCGACTGCTGCTTTTTCATGGTTATGGAAATTTACTGGGATATGCGCGGATGAAAATTATCTCCATGCGGCGCGATCCGGCGATCCGGAAGATGAATTTTAATTTTCCGCCGGAAGCGCGGGATGCGGACGTTCTCGTTTATGGTCATACCCACATGGCTCGGGCGGAGGTCTCGGATGAGAAGATGATTCTCAATCCGGGCGCGCTGACCGAGAAAGCGAACGTTTACGGCGCGGGGAAGCCGTCATTCGCGCTCATAACCGTGGCGCAGGACGGGCGAGTCGAGGCGGAGATCCGCGCTCGGGCAAATGGATGGCACGCCTCTTGCAGGGTAGTAAATGCTTGTCATGACTGAATAGAGAGGTGCGAGAGATGAACGGCGGATGGATTTTCGGATTTTTTATCGGAGTATTGGGGATTATTGCTCATTTTACCTATGTTCCGATGGCTTCAGAATATAACTACTGGCTGTTGCTGGTTGGTTTTTTTCTGGTCTGCTTGAATTCACGGTTTTACCGATATTAGAATATGTTGGGTTCAGGCGTTTTCGGCGTGGAGCTTGATGAACCGTTTTAGTTGAATTCCCGTAGATAGAGGTAGAATCATAAAACGGAGGGACAAAATGGACGATGATCGCCGGGGATGTTTTGGCTTTTTGTTTCAATGGTACATTTTATCGAAAGTGACGGATTGGTTTCAGCGGATGTTTGGGTTTAAGTCAGGAAACTGCTTTGGCTGCGGTTGCGGCTGCGCGATTATGGTCATCAGCGCGATGATTTTTCTCTCGCTTCTTTTCGGAACGGATTTTACCAAGCTGAGTTTTTAGGATGAAGTCTCGTTATCAGGTCATCCCGCGAACGCTGATATTTGTTTTTTGCCGTGACCGGGTGTTGCTGATTCATGGCGCGGAGACGAAGGAAAATTTTCCGGGCTTGTATAATGGCTTGGGCGGTCATGTCGAACATGGCGAAACGATCCGGGAAGGCGCAGCGCGTGAACTCTTTGAGGAAAGCGGAATTGAGGGAATTCCGCTCGAACTTTGCGGAATTTCAGTCGACGCGACACGGGCTGAGACGGGTGTTGAGGTTCATATTTTCCGCGGTGAAGTGACGTCGGAGCCGGCGCTGCGTGCTTCTTCGGAGGGCACGCTTGAATGGGTTCGGCGCGAAGACGTTGCAACGCTTCGCGCAGTTCCGGATCTCGTTCCTTTTCTTGAGCGAATTTGGGATTGGAAGCGGGGAACGCCGATTTTTTACGCGTTGGCGGACTGGTCCGCGAATCCTGAAATACGGTTGAGATTCGATGAGAATTAAATAGTTCCTGCTGATTTGGTACAGAGAGCTGGAAAATAAGATCCGTCCTTTGCGGATTTTGCTATTTAAATGTACAAATCTTCTCTAAGGTTTCTAAATCTCAGGCTATACTAAACCATGCTGTGAATCGCAGCTTTGCCCGACTGAAAGGTAGATTCAGGCGGCGCAGGTTCTTCATGCAAACCGTTCGAATCCGGACACCGGGTTCGGCGAAAATGACTCGGAAGGGATGAATCGAGGATATGGAAAAGATTGTCAAGTCCGTGAAGATGGACGTTAAGTGCACGCCGGTTTTAGATCCGGCTTTTATTCCGTTTGCGAAGTTTTACGAGGCCTTTCTTACGACCGCGGCGAAGCCGTTCGCGATTTCGATTGAACGCGAGGACAACCAGATTCAGGTCTTCGAAACGAAGATTCATGGAACGGCGGATCGTTTCGAGGTTGATTTGCTGTTCGTAGAACGGATTGTTAAATTCCTTCTTTGGTCACGCGGCGGTTTCCGCGTCGTCCTGAGCGGAGATCAGCGCATCGCTGACGCAATCGCTGAAGCGTATTCCGCGAACGGGAAACGTGCTTTCGATTTCCATTTTATGGCGAACGTTTACGAAAAGCCGTTCGAAGTCGTCGCGACGAGCTATGAAGACCGTCCGAAGCCGTATCAGAAATCAGTATCCGTCGGACGCCATTTGGATGGCTGCCGAATTGGGTTTGACGCCGGCGGTTCCGATCGGAAAGTCTCCGCCGTTATCGACGGTGAACCGGTCTTTTCGGAAGAAGTCGTCTGGCTCCCGAAAGTAACCGCCGACCCGAATTATCACTACGAAGGTATTCTGGATTCATTCCGCCGCGCTGCGTCGCATATGCCGCGCGTGGATGCGATTGGCGTTTCGTCCGCTGGAATTTACATTAATAATGAAACGAAGAACGCTTCGCTCTTCCTGAAGGTTTCGAAAGAAGATTTCGAGAAAACGGTCAAGCAAATTTATATCAATGCTGCGAAAGAGATCGGCGCAGACATTCCGTTGATCGTTGCGAATGACGGCGACGTTACGGCGCTCGCCGGTGCGATGAGTCTGAAGGAAAATTCGGTTCTGGGTATCGCGATGGGAACGTCGGAAGCGGCTGGCTTTATCGATCAGGACGGCAATATCACGGGTTGGCTGAACGAATTGGCGTTTGCGCCGGTTGACTTAGCGGACAGCGCGATGGAAGACGAATGGTCGGGAGATATTGGCTGCGGTGTCAAATATTTCAGCCAGGACGGAATTATCAAGCTGGCGCCCGCGGCGGGGATCGACCTCTCCGGCGCAGATACGCCGGCGGAAAAGCTGAAAATTGTTCAGGCGAAAATGATTGAGGGTGACCCGAACGCGGCGAAGATTTATGAGTCGATCGGCGTATATCTGGGCTATGCGATGAAACTTTACTCGATTTTCTACAATATGAAGGAAGTCCTGCTGCTTGGTCGTGTCGTGTCCGGAAAGGGCGGCGATATTATTCTCGAGACGGCAAAGAAAGTCATGAACGAGGAGTATCCGGAACTCAAGGTCAATATGTCGCTGCCGACGGAGAAGACGCGCCGCGTTGGTCAATCGGTTGCCGCGGCTTCGCTTCCTGCGCTTCGGTAGCGCTAAGAGTTAAAACGTATCGTATATAAGGATCGAGATGCACGGGGTTCCCAAACGCGAAACGCGGGTTGGGAGCGCGGGCATCTCGTTTTTCTTTTTTTTGTATTCGGATTTCGTCTTGCGCTGTGCGTTCGAATCGGATGTCATAAGTTTGCAGCGCTGACGCTGACATGAACTACACTCATAAGAAAGCACTCAACTGGAATCGTCCATATTTCAAAGGAGTTTTTTATATGAGCCGAACGACATGGAAGTTTGAAACACGCCAGGTTCACAGCGGTCAGGAATCCGCTGATCCGGCGACTGGCGCCCGCGCTGTCCCGATTTATCAGTCCGTGGCGCATGTTTTTGAAAGCTGCCAACAGGCGGAAGACCTCTTCGCGCTCAAAGCCAGGGGTCATATCTACGGACGGATTTCGAACCCGACTCAAGATGCCTTTGAGACGCGGATCGCAGACTTAGAGGGTGGACTTGGCGCACTGGCTCTCGCGTCCGGTTCAGCGGCAATCGCTTATTCGATTTTGACCGTTGCTTCGCAAGGGGATCACATTGTTGCAGAGAAAAATATTTACGGCGGCTCGTTTAATCTCCTCTCACAGACGCTGACCGATTTTGGGATCACGGCGACGTTTGTCGATGCAGATGATCTGGAGGGGTTCGCGGCGGCGATCCGTCCGAACACGAAAGCAATTTTCGCGGAGACAATCGGCAACCCAAATTCCGTCCTGATCGATATGGATCATCTCGCGAAAATTGCGCATGAGGCGGGAATTCCGCTTATCGTCGATAACACTTTCGGGACTCCGTTCCTTTACCGTCCGATTGAGCATGGCGCGGACATCGTCGTGCATTCAGCGACGAAATTTATCGGCGGTCATGGCGCGGCGTTGGGGGGCGTTATCGTGGATGGCGGTACTTTTGATTGGGTCGGGAGCGGGAAGTTCCCGACGCTAAGCGAACCCAACCCGAGTTATCATGGCTTATCTTTTGTGGAAACCGCCGGAAAGCGGGCGTTCATTGCGAAAGCGAGGTCAATCCTGCTTCGGGACGCAGGCGCTGCGTTGGCTCCATTTCATGCGTTTTTATTCTTATTGGGATTGGAGACGTTGAGTCTCCGTGTTGAGCGGCATGTCTCGAACACTTTAAAGATAGTGGATTATCTGGCGAATCATCCGAAAGTCATCCGCGTCAATTATCCGAAATACGCGTCGCCGAATCAGCGGCGGATTTACGAACGGGATTTTCCGAACGGCGCCGGTTCGATTTTTACGTTCGATATCCAGGGCGGTCGGGAACGGGCGTTTAAGTTTATCGACGGTCTGGAGATTTTTTCACTTTTAGCGAACGTCGCGGACGTGAAAAGCCTCGTTATTCATCCGGCGACGACGACGCATTCCCAGCTTTCAGCGGCGGAATTGGCGGAACAGCGGGTGACGGATGGGACGATACGCCTGTCGATTGGGATTGAGCATGTTGATGATCTGATTGCAGATCTGGATCAGGCGTTCGCGAAAGTGTAAGCAGGTCGGGAAGTTGGAGCGCAAAAAAGATGCCGATTCGAATACCTGATACGCTTCCGGCGGTTGAAGCGTTGGAAAATGAGAATATTTTCGTAATGAATAGCCGGCGCGCAACGACGCAGGATATTCGTCCGTTGGAAATTCTGATCCTGAACCTGATGCCGACGAAGATTGAAACCGAGGTCCAGCTGCTTCGGCTTCTTAGTAATTCACCGCTTCAAGTCGATATTGACTTCCTGCGTATGGCGACGCATGAATCGAAGAACACTTCGCATATTCATCTGGCGCAATTTTATAAAACGCCGGATCAGGTTCGGCGCCGTAAATATGACGGCATGATCATCACGGGCGCGCCGGTGGAGCAGCTGGCGTTTGAGGAAGTCGATTACTGGCAGGAACTCTGCGATATTATGGATTGGTCCTCCGATAACGTTTACTCAACCTTGCATATTTGTTGGGGAGCGCAGGCAGGATTGTACTATCACTACGGCGTCCCGAAATATGCGCGCAGTGCAAAATTATCGGGGGTATATGCGCATCGTCCCACCGTTCGTCATCATCCGCTCCTTCGCGGTTTTGACGATATTTTTTACATGCCGCATTCGCGTTACACAGAGATACGAAGTGAAGATCTGGAGCGTGTTCCGGAACTTGAAATATTGGCGCTGTCGGATATTGCGGGCGTTGCGATTTCGGCGTCTCGGGACGGTCGGCGTGTTTTTATTCAAGGTCATATGGAATATGACCTGCTGACGCTTCGGAATGAATATGACCGTGACATGGATCGAGGTATTGCTCCGAACGTTCCGGATAATTACTTCCCGGACGACTCCCCGAATCAAACCCCGCTGATGTATTGGCAGAGCCATGCAAACCTGCTTTTTTCGAACTGGCTAAATTATTCGGTCTATCAACAAACGCCATACGATATTTTAGAGATCGGGAAACGAATCTAAAAGTTCTTTCCCAGTCGGATTTTGGTACAATACAATCAAGAATATAAAGAAGACAGAGGATTTCATGAACAAGAAAATTGACTTTCAGGAAACCACGAACGACCTGCTGACGCGGATCGATATTCATAACAAGTTCGGCGGTCGTGATATTGACCAATGGATGCTGGACACACTGGACCTCAAGCCCGGGATTAAAATTTTAGACGTGGCTTGCGGCGGCGGGAAGCAGTGCGTCTCGTTTCATCAATATCTCAACGGCGATTGCGAAATTGTTGGCGGCGACGTCAATCCGGAGCTGTTGGATCAGGCGAACGTTGAAAACGCGAAGCTGGGGAACCCGTTCCGAATTGTCCCGCTCGATTTCGATCAGCGCTTTGACTTTGCGGATAACACGTTCGATCTCGTTTCCTGCTGTTTCGCGATTTATTACACGAGCGATATTCATTTTACCGTTCCGGAAATGCATCGTGTCTTAAAGCCCGGCGGACGACTTTTCACGACGGGACCGATGACGACGAATAAAAAGGTATTTTACGATATTATCCGCGAAGCGACCGGGGAGGAAATTCCGTTGATGCCCGGGTCTTCGCGTTACAGCTCGGAGATTTACGACGAAATCAAGGCTACGTTTGCCCATGCTGAACAGCATATTTTTGAAAATCCGCTGACGTTTAAATCCGCCTCTCCTTTCATGGCGTATGCGCGGGCATCTATGTCGGAAGATCGCCGGCTTTGGAAGTCGCTGTTCGCGACCCACGATGAATTTGAAGCGGTCATGCGCCAGATTCATCGCGTCGCCGACGAATATATTGCGCGTGACGGTGAAATTGTCATGACGAAGGTCGTCGGCGGTTTCATCGCCACGAAGTAACGACGAGCGGCTGATGGAAAGTATGACGTTTTTTGGGAAGCGCGTCGTCTTTTTAGGCGCGCATCCGGACGATATTGAGCTGGGGTGCGGCGCGCTTATCGCGCGCATCGCACCCATGACCGACGTCCGTTGTGTCACTTTTTCGAATAATCAAAAAAATCCGCTCCTGACGAATCTGGTCGCGGAACATTACGCTTCGATGGCAGTGTTAGGCATCCCGAAAGAAAAGGTGACGCTCCTGGAATTTGAAACGCGCCGTTTCCCGGACGCGCGGCAGGAAATTTTAGAGGCAATGCTTAAGATTCAGCGTGAGTTCCAACCGGATATCGTTTTCGTGCATACGAAAGCGGACGTTCATCAGGATCATAATACGATGACCGCAGAAGCGCTTCGTGCGTTCCGCGGGCGGACGGTTCTGGGTTTTGACGTGGTTCGTTCGTCGTATGGTTTTTTCCCGGATTTTCTGGTTGCGGTGGAACAGGCGGACGTTGAGAAAAAAGTTGAAGCGCTGCGCCAATATGAAACCTATCGGTCGAAATATTATTTTGACTCGGAGCTGACGCGCGCGAACCTGATCCGGAATGGCGCAATTGGCGAGCGGGACTATGCGGAGGGCTTTGACATTTTGCGGATCGTCGCTGAATTTGGTCAAAAGTAGCGCTCTGGGTCATCGATGAAAGAACCGATGAATCGCCGTATCGTCACGACTGAATTGATTGTAATTTGCGCCTGCCTCGCGGTCTTTTTTGGCTGGCTCGCGGTCGGTTCGCGGTTTTTTGACGACTATGGCGGGTTTACGGATGAACTGGTCGAGGTTCAGACCGGGGCAGTTAACTTGAAGTATGCAGCTTCGGTCATCCCGATGCTGTCAGACCTGAAGACGCTTCAACTTCCGATGTACGGCGAGTTTGACGATTTGCCGGACCTGCTGACATACAAGGATCGGGTTTACGGCGTGACTTCGCTTTTGCCAACGTTTTTGGTGAACCTGATCCCCGGAATTTCGCTCGATCTGCGAACCTATTTAAAATTCCGGCGTCTGTTTATTTTCCTGATGTTTGGGTTTGGCGCTGCCTGTTTTACTCTGTATTTGTTGCGGCGGTATCCGAAACGTTGGATCGCGCCGATGGGCTTGATGATCTTGATCCTGAGCCCGCGGTTTTTCGCCGAAAGTTTTTACAATTCGAAGGATATCGTCTTTTTTACCTGGTTCCTGGTTTCGCTGAGCTGCGTGGGTTGGTATTCGCTTAACCGTTCCCGACGTGCATTGGGTTTTTTCTGCCTGACGTTTGGACTGACCGCGAACGCGCGCTATTTTGGTATCGGTTTGCTGCCGGCTGTGCTCGCCTTGATCGCGGTTATCGAGGTTCAGGCGAAACAAAGCCTCAAGGAGACCCTTCGGCTCGAAGTTCTTGTCTTGACAGGTTCGTTGGGTGTTTTTTATTTAGTGTCGCCCTATCTTTGGGCGTTCGACTGGGCGTCGATCTGGAGCGGGTTAACGTTCGTTACGAATCTGCCCGGTATTGGGGATGGGGAGCTTTTTTTCGGAAAGCTCATTGCACCACGGGAACTTCCTTATTATTTGGCGGTTTGGATCGGGATAACGACGCCGCTATTTTATCTTGTCTTGGCGCTGATTGGAGCTTGCGGCTCGTTGAGAGAATGGGTCAAATCGCGCTCGCTGACGAAGCTTCCGCGTGAGACGATTTTTGATTTGTTTTGCCTGGCGCTGTTCCTCGTTTATTATGCTTTGATTGTCATTTCAAAAGCGACGATCTATCATGGCTGGCGGCACGCTTATTTTCTGTATGCGCCGATGCTGGTCCTGATCGCGAGCGGGCTGGCGAAAATCATGACTGCGCGGCATGCGGTGGTTCGCCTTAGCGCGGCTCTCGCCTGCGTTCTGACGTTCGCCATGACAGCGCGCTGGATCGCAGTGAACCACCCGCTCGATTTCGCCTATTTTAATGCGCTGGGACGTCCGGTTGCGTCTGGCTTTTCGCGTGATTCATGGGGCGTGGGTTCGCGTCCCTGCATTGAATATTTGGCGTCAGCGTTGGCGGATGAGCGCATCGATTTCGGCGTCAATGAGGATTTGACATGGGGCGCGGCTGAGTTTACGCTCTGGGCGCTTCCCGATTCTGTCGCGGAACGTTTTAACGTCATCTGGCAGACGGATCATGCGGAGGTATTCTGTTTCTCATATAAAAATACCGCGGGAAACGATTATCAACGGGATGGATTCCGGCTGATGAAGACGTTTTTTGTCGATGGCGCGGCAGTCGTCGGCGCGTATCAGCGGGAATAAAAGAGGTCCGTTCGGCGATTTCACCGTTTTAGCCCGCGGCGGATGGATTTGGCTCGTTTCTTGGTAAAATTGCCCGTTAGGGGCAAATTTATTTAAATCCGCTTCCAGAAAAGAATATGAAAGATTCGCGAACGCAGCTTCGCAGGAGTAATTTTTGAATGAAAAGACCGGTTGTCGCCTTGGTAGGACGTCCGAACGTCGGGAAAAGCACGATTTTCAATCGTTTGACCGGAACGCGCGACGCAATTATTGATGACGTACCCGGGACAACGCGGGATCGTTTATTCGGCGTTGGTGAATGGGTTGGCGTCGAGTTTGATCTGATCGATACGGGTGGAATTGATCCGGACCCGGGCGGTCAGAAAGAACCGCTTTCAACGGGTTCAGCTAACTTCGTGAAAGAGATTAAGACGCAGGCGTTAATCGCGGTTGAAGAATCGGACGTCGTTTTATTCGTCGTTGACGCGATTAGTGGGGTTACCCCGGCGGATCGTGAAATTGCGACGATTCTGCGCAAGATGCAAAAAACTGTCGACGGCGTTGTGAGTCCGCCGATACTTCTCGTCGCGAACAAAGCTGACTCGATGAATATTCGCGCAAATCTGAGCGAATTCTATGAGTTGGGGATGGGCGATCCTTATCCGATTTCAGCGATTCACGGGACCGAGACGGGCGACTTGCTCGACGCAATGCTCGAGTTATTCCCCGAGAAGGTTGAGGAAGAGGACGATGATTCCGTCAAGATTGCGATCGTTGGAAAACCGAACGCGGGGAAGTCGAGTCTGCTGAATCGTCTCGTCGGGGAGGAACGGGTCATCGTTTCGGATATTGCTGGTACGACCCGGGACGCAATTGATACCAAGTTCGAATTTAACGGCGTTCCGATTACGCTGATTGATACAGCAGGAATTCGCCGCCGCGGACGGATTGAGCCCGGCGTTGAGAAATATTCCGTTTTACGGGCGATGCGTTCGATTGAAAAAGCGGATGTTGCGCTGTTGGTTATCGACGCAGTCGCGGGAATTTCGGTTCAGGACACGCATATCGCCGGATACATTCTCGAAGAATGGAAAAGCGTCGTCGTCGTTGTCAACAAATGGGACGCGATCGAAAAAGATACGTACACGATGCAGACGTTTACCGAGAAGATTCGTCGGGAACTGAACTTCATGGACTACGTTCCGATTCTTTTCATTTCAGCGAAAACGAATCAACGGGTTAATCAGGTCCTGCCGACCGCGCTTCAGGTTCAAGAGGAACGTGTTGCACGCATCCCGACCTCGGCGCTGAACGATATCCTTCATACTGCGCAGGACGAGCATCACGCGACATCGAAGTCTGGGCGTTCGCTTTCGATTTATTACGGAACGCAGGTTCGTTCTGATCCGCCGACGTTTCTGCTGTACTGCAACGACCCGAAACTGGCTCACTTTACGTATACGCGTTATATTTTGAATCGAATTCGTGAACGATTTGGATTCGTCGGAACGCCGATTCGAATCGTTTATAAAGCACGGAGATAAGAGATTTTTACGAAGAAATCATAAAAGGACGATTATATGAACAAAGGTTCAAAAAAAGCTGAAACGAAACGGACATTGAAGGAAAATATTTTGGATTGGGTTGTGACGATTGCGATGGGCGTTGCGCTCTATTTTGCGATTGATTTTTGTATTGGACGTGTTCGCGTTGACGGAATTAGTATGGATACGACGTTCCATGAGGGACAATTGCTGATGGTCAATAAATTGAATTACCGATTTAATGAGCCGAAACGCGGCGACGTTGTCGTCTTTACCTCACCAGTTGAACCCGACAAAGAGTATATTAAACGACTTATCGGACTTCCGGGCGATAAAATTTCGATTCAGGATTCAGTTTTGTATCTCAACGGACAAGCTGTCGATGAACCCTATTTACATGAAGCGATGACTTATGATTTTCCCGAGATGACTGTCCCGGAAGGCATGTATTTCGCGATGGGCGATAACCGGAATCACTCGTTTGATTCGCGGAGTTGGGGCGGCGTTCCGCGCAAGAATCTGATCGGAAATGCTTTTTTCCGGTATTGGCCGCTGACGCAGCTTGGTGTTATTGGCAATGATGTTCCTTTGGCGACGGATTCGGACGGGGAATAACGCGAAAGTAGATTGAATTTCAATGGATAGGTGGATGGAAAGCGCGCAAGTAAACGGGACAACTTATTGTGATGAGTGCCGTGTCGGGATATACCGTAAATCGACCGCGACATTTTATCAATGGGTCATGGATCATGTTATCATGGTGCCCAATTTTCCCTGTGTCGTTTGTGACGTTTGCGGACGGCGCTTATGGGACGATCTGGCGCTGCGCCGGTTAGAGATTATTTTAGCTCCGGATGTTGAACGCATGATAGCAATGGCGCAGGAAGAAAAGCGCAGTGGAAAGTCCGAGACAAGAGCGGCAGCGAGTCGAAAGCGGCTCCGCCGTGTAGTCCGGTCGTAAATGACGGACGGCGCGGAGTTTGGATGTTATCAAAAACGGCTCAGGAATGAGCCGTTTTTTTATCTTTGTAAATAGTAAGCAATATGTTGGAGGGAACTAATTGGGTCGATGTACCGGACCTGGACTTCCGGCGGAACGACGAGACTCCGTGCAGCGTAGGTCAGAATACCGCGGACGCCGCAATCAATGAGGTGATTGGCGACGTTTTGAGCCTCGCTTCCGGGAACCGCGAGGAGGGCAATTTTAATGTCGTTCGCACGGATAAAAGATTCCGCTTCTTCCATAGAGCGAACCTTGATGCCTTGGAATTCCTTCCCGATCAAGTTTGGATCAATGTCGAAGACTGAGACAATATTGAATCCGGTATTTGGCGTGTTGTAGTAATTGAGGATACCATGCCCAACGTTTCCGAATCCAACGAGAATCATATTCCAAGGCTGGTTGACCTGGAGAATTTCTTCCAGACGTTCAATTAAGTAATCTATATTATACCCTTTTCCCTGCTTCCCGAACTCGCCGAATTGGGACAAATCTTTCCGAACCTGCGCAGCGGTGTAGCCAAAGATATTTGCTAAATCTTTGGAGATAATCGTTTTTTGTTCTTCGCGGAGATGGCGAAGCGTCCGCAGGTAATGTGGCAGTCGACTGATGACAATGTCGGACGTGATTCGTTCAGTTTTCGGCATGGGTTAAAAAACCTTTCGGCTCAGGTATCCGCTCGCATTAATAACGGCGGCGGCGATCCCCGGATAGTATATTTATGTAGTAAAGAAGATTGGCGAACGATTGGAGCGCCGCGGCGACGTAGGTCAACGCAGCTGCGCCGAGGATTTCTGAAATGCCTTTTTGTTCCTCTGCGCTGAAAACGCCTGTTTGCGCGATCCACTGTTTCGCGCGATTCGAGGCATTAAATTCAACCGGCAGGGTGATCAGGGTAAAAACGGTCGTCAATCCGAAAAGCGCAATTCCAATCCAGGCGATTGTCAAACCGAAAGTCCCGATCATGGATGCCAGAATCATGCCCACCATGAATAGAACGACGCCAAAATTAGAGCCAATCCTGACGAATGGGACGATCGCGGAGCGCAGCGTAAGCCATGGGTACGAGGCGGCGTGTTGATAAGCATGTCCCGCTTCATGGCAGGCGACGCCAATCGCGGCGACCGAAGGTGAACCGTAGACGCCTTCGCTTAGACGTAAAACGCGCTGGGATGGATCGTAATGGTCTGAGAGCGTCCCGCCTTGCGCGCGTTCGATCCGGATGTCGGTTAGCCCTTGCTGATCCAGCATTCTCCGCGCAGTTTCTGCGCCTGTCATGCCGTATTGCGTCCTGACTGCCGAATATTTATTGTAAGCAGATTTGATTCGGAACTGTGCCCACATACCGAGCAGCACGGGAATCAGGGCGAAAAGGAAGTAATTGCTCATAAGGACACCTTTTTCGTAAGTTTGTCTCTATCTCCTGTAGATTTTAACATATTTTCAAACAAAATTGGAACTGAGGTACGATACTCGAGTTAGACAACTCTGATTTTCCGGGGAATACCAGCGTGATTAAACGGCATGGAAATACAATTGTTATTGTCGCCGTATTCATTGTTCGTCGTATTCATTGTACGGTGTATTTGCTGTTTGCTTTTCTGAATCAGGTTTGGAATTCTAAACGAAAGGTTTTACGAGCGTTATTATTCTGCGCTGAATGCTCGTTCGATTCACTCGGCTGGTTTAACGAACGATTTGCCCGAACCCTCGGATGGTGCGCGCTGCACGGAATGTCCTATCGAGAAGACAGAGACTATTTTCTCGGACGGTGGATCCGAGCGGATTAATATGGCTCAGCGAGGGATTAAATAATTGCGTATAGGATGCAGGGATCGGGCTTTACAACTAATGCGCAGTTGGGTACAATTGTCCTGCTAATTGCCAGGAACTCAGGAATGGAACATGTTTGAAAATTTAACTGAACGACTTAATTCAATTTTCGCAGGGCTGACGCGTCGTGGAAAACTAAGTGAGGACGATGTCAATGCCGCAATGCGCGAGGTTCGAATCGCCCTTTTAGAGGCGGACGTTCATTACTCAGTCGTAAAATCGTTCGTCGCCTCCGTCAAGGAGCGGGCGGTTGGTGCTGAGGTCTCCGAAGCGCTGAACCCGGGGCAGATGGTCGTTAAGATCGTTAATGAGGAGCTTATTCAGACGCTCGGTCCGGCGGCTAAGCTTAATCTAACCGGCGAAAAACCGCGCGTTATCATGTTCGTGGGTCTCCAGGGATCCGGTAAAACGACGCATACCGCAAAGGTCGCGAAGAAACTCCGTTCGCAGGGTGAACGCGTGCTGATGGTTGCGGCGGATCCGTACCGTCCCGCGGCGGTAAAGCAGCTTCAAACGCTCGGTGAGCGGATCGGCGTTGAGGTTTTTTATCAGGAAGGTGTCAAACCGCCGGAACTGGTGAAACGGGCGCTTGAGCAAGGGCAGAAGGGCGGTTATTCCGTCGTCTTAGTCGACACGGCGGGTCGTTCCCAGCTGGATTCGCAATTGATGGATGAGTTGCGCGCGATTCAAAAGGTCGCTCATCCAGCTGAGGTTCTGCTTGTGGTTGACTCCATGATTGGGCAGGAAGCGCTTCACGTTGCGGAAGGGTTCCGTGATACGGTTGCGATTACCGGCTTGATCCTGACGAAGATGGACGGCGATTCACGCGGCGGCGCGGCGATTTCGATTCGCTCCGTAACTGGCGTCCCGATTAAGTTTCTGGGCGTTGGCGAAGGGGTTGATGCGTTAGAAGTGTATGATCCCGGGCGGTTATCTTCCCGTATTTTAGGAATGGGTGATATTATAGGGTTAATCGAGAAGGCGGAATCCGCTTTCTCTGGTAAATCCATGGAACAAGCCGGACGCATGATGTCGGGGCGGTTCACGCTCGAGGATTTCGCGGAGCAGCTGCGGCAGGTTAAGAAAATGGGTCCTATTCAACAGATTTTGGGAATGCTCCCGGGTCAGTTAGGACAAGCCGCGAAGCAGATCGATCCGAAAGCGGCGGATAAAAGCATGAAAATGACGGAAGCGATCCTCAGCTCCATGACGCGAAAAGAGCGCATGAATCCGGATCTCCTCAACGCGAGTCGGAAACGACGTATCGCCGCGGGGTCGGGAACTGAGGTTCAGGACATCAATCGGCTGCTGAAGCAGTTCCGCGATTCGCAGAAGATGATGAAAACTTTGCAAAAAACAGGTGGAAAGGGTCTTTCCAATCTGTTTCGCTGATATGAAGAGCTCCGAGACTCAAGACCCTGCGCACCTCCTTCAGCGCAACCCTCGTAGCGGAGCTAAAAACAGCGAAAAATAAAACAATAAGATAGAAGGAAACAGGAGATCTAACTCATATGGTTCGTATTCGTTTACGACGCAACGGCTTAAAGGGCCAGGCTACATTCCGAATTATTGCGGCTGACAAAGAGTCCCCGCGCGACGGTCGTTTTCTCGAAATTCTCGGGAGCTACAATCCGCGCACGGAGCCTTTTACGTTTCAGGTTAACGAAGAACGCATTTACCATTGGATGATGAACGGCGCCCAGCCGAGCGATTCCGTTGCGAAATTATTCAAGAGCGTTGGACTCGACGAACGGTTCGCCCGTTTCAAGGGCGGCGAAAAGCTCGAAACCGTTTTGGCTGATGCTGAAAAGTTCTATGCCGATCGCGTCGTTTCACAGAAGACTCGATTAACGAAGTAGTAGACGGCGCCGTCTGAAAGGGGGGGGACTTTGCAGCGAAACGCATCCGGGAAGAATGACTTGCCTAAAGCTCTGGTTGAATATATCGCCCTTGCGCTCGTTGAGGACCCTGATAAAGTTCGCGTATCCCAACAGCGCAGTGGGGGTCGGGTTCGTCTCGAGCTTCAGGTCGCGAAGGAAGATATGGGGCGAATTATTGGTAAATCCGGTAAGGTTGCCAATTCGATCCGTGTCCTGCTGCGTTCCGCGAATCATCGGGAACGCAATGTGACGCTCGACGTCTTAGAACCAGTTCAATAATTCAACGGTTCAAGGATTCATGCCGAAGATTCAAGATAATCAAGGTTTACAAGGTTCAGGCTCGCCTCAAAACGGTGAGCCTGAGTTCGTTTGTGTTGGAAAAATTCATCGTTCCCACGGACTGGATGGTTCGGTCGTATTAAATCCGATGACCGACTTTCCGGAGCGGATTCGTCCTGGAAAAAAGCTTCTTGCCGGAGACGAAAAACGTGAGCTGACGATTCGTGCCGTACGGACGAAGCCGCCGTATCTTCTCGTTCGATTCGACGAAATACAGGACGCAGAAGCCGCGAGTGAGCTTCGGAACACGTTCGTTTACGTTTCCGTGGCTTCGCTGCCAAAGCTTCCGGAAGGTGAATATTATTTTCATCAGCTGATCGGCTTAACGGCGGTGAGTGAGGATGGAACGTCGCTCGGCCGACTCGAGGATATTCTCGAAACGGGGGCGAATGATGTTTATGTCATTCGGCTTCATGACGGAAGCGAAAAGTTAGTCGCCGATATTCCGGCTAATATTGGAAAAGTCGACATCAACGCCGGAACGATGATCGTCCGAATCCCAGAAGAATACTAAATCAGGTGGGGAAAATGGTTCCTGACCTGAAATACCGGATTGCTTTTTCGTATATTCGCGGAATTGGAGCGGTCCGGTTTATGCTTTTAATGGAGCGTTTTGATTCTTTTGAATCGGCTTGGAAAGCTGATTTACGTGCATTGAAAGAGGCTGGGCTCAGTGATAGTATCGTTCAATCTATTTTGACGGAGCGGAAGCGGCTCGACCCTGACGCGCTCATCGCGGAATTGGATCAAAAGGGGATAGGGGTTTGCTGCGTGGACGATGACGCATATCCTCAGCTTCTAAAAGAGATTGCGACTCCGCCCCCGATACTTTATTATGTCGGAACGCCAGAGACGTTCATGCGGAAAGCGGTTGCAATCGTCGGAACGCGGTTGATGACGAGCTATGGAAAGATGATCACCGGCGAAATCACCGAAGCGCTCGTCAGTCATGGCTTTACGGTCGTTTCTGGGTTGGCTCGAGGTGTTGATGGCGCGGCTCATGCGAAAGCGTTATCGCTGGGCGGAGAGACAATCGCGGTTTTAGGATGCGGCGTTGACGTCATTT
>DAOUFB010000127.1:0-5474 GCA_034430135.1 Flexilinea sp.
TTTTTATGGTTTTTCTTCCCGCTTATCTTCCTCTTTTTTCGGGATATTTTCCCTGAACGTTGACAGGATGTCAAGGTTCGTGACACAACCTTTTATTCCGGCTAAAGATTTTGCTTTGTCAATCAATTCATAATTGAGGTGCTTACTCTGAGCGTCCACGGTCAAAAATTTTGTTCTGCATGCTGCAGTTTTTCCCGCTATAACCTTTTCCGCCTTGGCTATTTGTTTCTCAATGTTTCGCAGATCTAACGCAGCTCTTTTTGTTCGATACTGATATATGATTCGATATGTGTCGTATTGGTCTACGATAATCTGCTGATCCAACAGCTCGTTATTCTTTCGGTATTCCGCTAAAGCATAAGGAATTTTATTCAAGCGTGACCCAACAATATACTTGCAGCCCGCTTCGGTCAGTGCGCTCAGATTTGCCTCACTGAGCATGGCCGCATCTGCAACGACAGTGATTGTGTCTAGCTTATGTTTTGCTTGAAATGACTCGATTACCGGCAGAATCGTCTTAGTCTCAGCCTTATTGCCTTCGAAACTCTGTAAGCCCAATGGAAACCCGTTTATATCCACCAATAGTCCAATGATTATTTGCGGCTCCAAGCGACGCTCCTTACTCAATCCAGGTTTTCGGTATTCGTCTTCTTTTTGCACCTCAAAATATAAGCTGGTTACATCGTACAACACCAGCCTTAGCTTTTCGCCGTGAATATATTCAAAGCATGCTTCACATATTGTCTCGCGATATCCTTCTTCTACAGTTTTCGCCAAACTTCGGTAGAGCTTGTTTTTATTTGGTGGGTCGTAACCTAAATCTGTCAAAACCCGCAAACTATCTATTTTCGACGTTGATTCCACGATCCTGGCAAGACATAGGGCTTCAAAAATTTCGTCGCCTAACTTCGTAAAACCGATCTTGTCGTATTCTTTCCGCAGTGTTTCCCACAATAATCCTGAATAAGTCTTTCGAATCCCCATTTGCATTCGCGAGGGATATTTTGTAAACAACTCTAATTGGTCTGAATATAAATTTTGGTTCGCGATTGTAATCAATACTTCCTGTTCTTCTTGTGTATGTGCGCTCCCAATATGCGTCAGCTTTACAATCTTCCCTCGTTCCTTGGAAACAATTTGTACAGCTGTCGCGCCACTGCCGGTTCTCACTTTCCTGATATATGTCATACCTTTATTTTATTCTCTACTCCCCCCCTTAGTGCCCCAATTTTATGGTTTTTACGCGTAAATTTTGCCTTTTTGGGCAAAAATGAGAAATTCAGGTTTTAAGAAGGTTCCCATGATTTTTACGCCCCAGTCCCTGAAAATTATTTTATTCAGCTCAAGTCAGTACGCTAAGTTGAAAGGTGAATGGTCTCAGGCATGAAGCGTCTCGGGGTCTGTTATGCTTATCATAGCACGTATGTTTAGAACGATGTTCTAATTGAAATTACTGTATTTAAGCTTAGTACAACTCCAAGCCGTCAGGCAACGGTTCAGGGTTAGGATTTTCTTTCCCGTAAACGTGCTCTACAATGAAAGAAGCATACCCATCGCTATACTTTGGGTCTAACTTTTCGACGTAATCAATTGTTTCGTCAAAATCCATTTTTTCAATCGCGTCCGCAATTTCTTGATTGTATATCATTTTAGCCTCCACAAATTGGTTATACAGTCCACTTTTCCAGTGGAATTTCGACCGCAGTTCTTAGCCGTTGGAAATTGTCCCTGTTTGGTAACAAAAACGGTTCAATGTTTCCTGTATGCTTGTTGATAGCATATAGATTCGGTTCATCAGCCAATTCATCTGCATGGTCTTTGAGACAGTAACCTAAAACGAACGCATCTCCAATATCACAAGCCGATGCAACGGCGAAAGCATCGCTGAGGTATGTTCTAAATATTTCGAAAGCCTTTCCAATGGTTATCAATTAACACTATTCCCCCGTTCATGACTGTCTCGTTAAGCATATCAGCATAAGCTAAACTGTCTAATTCTTATCAATCTGGTTTCAGATTGTCTGATCCTGCAAAATCACCTTCCCACAATTTTTGTTTCATGCGTTTATCTCTTGTAAATTCAATATTTTAGCTGATTTAAAATCTGGCGCTCTTACTTCACTATCTTTAATTTGCTTTTTGCAAATCATAGTTGTTATATATGGTTTTCAAACCAACTATCCAGGAACAGCATTTGCTCTTCTGTGTGAAACCAATGTTCACCGTTCTCCATAACCGTTAGATCTGCGTTTATTTTATCTGCAAATTCACGAATCGTTTCCAAAGAAGTTAGGCTATCTTTTTCCCCGTAAAGAATACTGCTTGGTATATTCCATGTTATAGGATTATTTCTAATATAGGAAAGATATTCCCAAGATAAAGGCTCGCCAAATGCTGTATTGATTACTTTTTTTAAACTAAGTTCTTCTTCAGTTATATTTGCCTTTCTCATCATATCTAAAATCAAATTTTCCATATCTACAACGGGTGAAATAAACATTGCCTTTTTAATAAGGTATTCGGATAAGGATATTAAAGCAAAATACGCTCCAATGCTGTTTGCAATCAATACGACCTCGTCATATCTTGAGAAAATACCGGAAAAGTACTTTTGAAATTCCGTTTTGGCTTTCCACGGCGAATTTGATTTATAATTAAAACCTATAATATCATACTCATCATTAAAATATTTTACATAATAATGAGCCTCATTAGCAGAGCCACCTTTTCCATGTATATATACAGTTGCCTTTTTCATCTAACCCCCTCTACAAATTCTAATATGCTAAAAGCTCAAACAAGCTGATCCATACTTTATACTTCATTCAAACCTTTTCCGCCGATATTGTCCTCATACAGCAACCCGTATATTTGAAGCTTAAGTTTTCGTAAAATTATCCTGATCCGCTGATTTCTTCAAAATCCAAAGAAATACACCATTAAAGCCTTGATTTTCCAGCCACGCACCATTGATTTCAATAATTCAGACCTAACTGCTTTTATTTGCAGACTTCCAAATCATTGCGGCTAACTGTTGATTATTCACCTAAAGCCTTCACACATAGACAAAATTGGTTCCGAGTTTTAATCAAAAAAATGCTGCGGAATTTTTTTGTTATGAGGAAACTGAACCCCAAACGGTCATGACCAAAAACCAACGCTTCAAATAAACATGGCGCATAGATGGACTGCGCATTCGGCGTTGAGATTATGATTTTCTTCCCTGATAATTTAATACATTCCTCATGGGCTAAACCTTGCGTGCCCTCGAATGAAGCTTTAAAATGAAAAAGTCATCCACATTTATCTAAAAAAAGGAGCGATGCATGATCAACCCATCGAATTCCCCGAAGCCAAATCACGAGACAAAAAGCGCGAAATTCGATCGGCGGGTCATTTTCCCCATTGCCGTTTGCATTCTCCTCGCGCTCCTCGGACTTGAAATAAAAACGTTTCTCCCGCTCTTCCGACCCACCGCAGCGCCGCCACCGGAACCATCCAGCACCAGCTCCGCGCCAAAAGCCGTTCTCCTCTTCCCAACCGACACGCCGAGACCAACCGCAACATTGACTCCAACGTCCACAATTCCCTCCAGTCCGGCTCAACCCAACCGACACACTGAAACCAAAACGCCCATTCCCTTCGCCATTCGCCTCAACACAACCGAAACCGCCCCCAACCAGTTCAACCTCACTTGGAAAATCACGGGACCTGCCAAAACGACCGCTAGCCTGCGAATCGGAGACGAAGTCATCCCAATCAAGCGCGCCGAGTTTAACGGTGTGCGTACGCTGACGATTTCCGCTGAGACTGAAATAGAACTCACCGCCAAATCTGGCGAATCCGAAAAATCTCAGCAACTGCGGCTGACCTATACCGAACGCAGCCCAAGAATCTTGAAATTTATCGTCCGAATCGAAAACGCAGCCGGTCAAGCCACAGAGAAAATCGCCGAACTGATCCCCGATTCCAAAAAGCCTGATCTTTACGCCGTCCAGATCTACCGCGCCAACCCACTTCCGCAGGGCGTTCGGCTTCAAATCGAATGGGAAGTCGCCGACGCGGACACGCTCACCATCGAGCCGCTCTCGCAGGGATTGCTCGCACCCGCCGGAGCGTCACCCTTCGTCGCGAAAGAATCCGTCAATTTCAACCTGACCGCAATCAGCGGTACGAAACGGGTCGACGCCTCAATCCCGATTCGGATCGCGACTCCAATCAACAATACTACATACACGAACACAACAACGAAGACCATATCCAGAACGCCAACGCCAGTCCGCACCAAAATCGACTTCTTTACCGCCAATCCAACTGCCTTGACCGTGCCGGGCGCCACGGCAATCGCCTGGAGCGTCAGCGGTCCCGCGAATCATATTCGCCTGCTGGACAGCGCAGGCGGGGTCATCGGAGAAAACCTGCCTTCCTCGGGACTTCGTTCCATTCCTATCGCCAGCAGTCAAACGCTCATGCTTCAGGTTGAGACCGACGACGGGACGCTCTCCGCGATTACGTCGATTCGTTATAAGCCGGAAACGTCAGTAAACCTTCTTCCCACCGAGCTAACGCTCTACGACGTTTTCCCGAATCAGCCCATTTACACCGTCGGCGACCGTCTGACGTTCAACGCAGGCTTCAGCAACCTACGCGCAAATCATCCGCTCCCCACCGGATCAATCCTCGTCAGCGACGGCGTTTCCGCTTGCGTTATTTCCCTGCCTAAGGATACTTGCGAGATGCTTCTCCGCGCGGACGGGACACGTGACTTTAAGCTCGTGTACAGCGGCGATCGCAGCTACCTTCCCTCGACGACTTCGATCGCTTTAGCGGTAAAACCGTTCACGCGCGAACCAGTGACGCTGACCCTCTCGACTGTTCAAGACAAAACTATCTTTCACCCTGGCGAAAAAATCCGCCTCAACGCCGCCCTCTCGTCCGAACTCGCGACCGGAACGCTCTTTTTTTCCAACTCCGTCCAAACTTGCCTCGTGACGTTGCCGAAAAACACGTGCGAACTAACAGCGCTGGATCCGGGAACCATGACCGTACACGTCCGCTACAGCGGCGATGCGAATTATCTTGACGCGTCCGCGGAATTAGAAATAATCAGCAGTCCAATCGAACCGACATCCACACCAGTCATGATTCCAACATCACTGACCATTCTCCAGCTTTTTCCCGAAAAGGAAAGATATGAAACCGGAGACTCAATTGAAATCTACGCGCAAATCACAAATAACAGCGGCACTAACACCTCATATCGAACGCGGATTCGCGTAAGTGACGGTGTCGCGGAATGCACGTTTAACCCAAACATAGCGAACCACTGCGTCCTTAAGCTCGTTCAAGCCG
Organism: Flexilinea sp.; assembly: GCA_034430135.1. GTDB lineage: Bacteria > Chloroflexota > Anaerolineae > Anaerolineales > Anaerolineaceae > Flexilinea. The sequence continues at coordinate 5,353 of DAOUFB010000127.1, forward strand.
GCTCCACAGCGATTACCGTCAGCTATCCCGGGGACGCGTTCTTTTCACCCTCCATGGCGTCCGTTCCAATTTCCGTCAGCGGGAAACCGAAAATCACGACCCAAACGAAAATTCTTTCCGTC
>DAOUFB010000128.1:0-4566 GCA_034430135.1 Flexilinea sp.
TTTTACCTGTTTTCGCATTTCGTCGCGGTGAAGACGAACTTTTTCGGCGCGGACTGGTCGCCGACCGCGCCGCTCTACGGTAACTTCTGGTACGAATACTCGTCGGCGCGTATCTTCTTTCTGCATCCGCTGGCGTTGGCGGCGCTGATTTCGGCGATCCTGATTCTTTTCGCCCGGCGCGACCGTGTCTTATCGTAGGGAGGAATGATGAAACCGTTTGCATATTTTCAATACCAGTTGAAGCGGATGCTGCTGCGTCCGCGCTGGCTGATGATTTTTCCGGTCATTGGATTCATCGCCTATTTATCATCAAACGCTGTCGCGCTCGTCGGGAGCGAGTATCCGGCGATGGATCTGACGATGCTGCCGGAGGAAACGTTCGGCGTTATCACGAATCAGGTCAACGGCTGGGACGCTTTTTTTATCGCGTTTGGAAACCTGGAGTATTTCGTCTTTGGAACGTTGAATCTTTTCCTGCTCTGTGTTTCGGACGCCTTCCCGGAGGGCGAATTCGGACATTTGGCGCTTTTCCGCTTCGGCTCACGCCGCAAGTGGTGGGTCGTCAAGAGCCTGTCGCTGTTGCTGACGGGAGCGCTGTACCTAGGGCTGAGCATGATGATCGTACTCCTCTGCGCCATGCTGCGCAATGGATTCGACCTGAACTGGAGCGCGTTCGGTGCGATCGGAACGTCTATCCTGCTGCCATCGATGATGAAAATTGGGTATCTGCCGCCAGCTGCGCGGGCGTTGCAGCTGTTTCCCCTGCTTTTGCTGAGTTTCTGGACGCTGGGCATGACGATGATGGTTCTGACGCTTCGTCTTGGAAAACCGCTTTGGGGTTATCTCGCGGTCATGATTCTCTGCGCTGTGACGTTTCCGCTCGAATACGCGTTAATCAATGTTCCGTCCTTGATCGAGATTTTATCGCCGCTCCGGAATATGACGATGGTTTGCTGGGAGTTCCCGTTTCGGCAGGTGCCCATCTGGTGGTCGTTCGCTTATTGGCTGATCTGGATTGCGGTTCTAAATTTTATTGGACGGAAGCTCTGCGAACGGGTTCCGCTCGTCTCAAAACATAATTCGAAGGAAGAAGGTCGCGCATGAACAAGATGGATGAGAAATTCGTTTTGACCGCTACGGGTGTGGCGCTGTCGTTTGGAAAGAAAATCGTTTTGGACGGGGTCAATCTTGAACTCCCGCGAGGAAATATCTATGGGGTCACCGGCGCGAACGGCGCAGGAAAGTCGGTTTTGCTGCGTTGCCTGAGCGGATTCATTCGACCGACGCATGGGGAAGTCCGTGTCTTCGGGAAGAAAATCGGCGAAAATGCCGAGTTCGCGCCGAATACGGGTGTCCTGATTGATTCGCCTGGATTTCTGCGCAGCGCGAGCGCACTCGAAAATTTGACGATTCTCGCGGCTGTCAGTGGAAGAGCTTCACTGACGCGGATTCGCGAGACGCTGCGGCTTGTGGGCTTGAATGACACGGATGGACGCCCGGTGAGCTGCTATTCGAACGGCACGATGCAGCGGCTGTATTTGGCACAGGCGCTGATGGAAGAGCCGGATTTGCTGCTGCTGGATGAGCCGACGAACATGCTGGACGTGAATGGACAGCGGCAAATCTATGACCTGATCGTCGAATTAAATCGAACGGGGAAGACAATTCTCCTGACGAGCAACTATCCGGATGAGTTGAAGATTCTTTGCGATGCCGTGTATAAGTTGGAAAACGGGAAGCTAATCCCGTATGAAATGGCGGAGCAGGCTGCGTTCGCGGTTGGGTAAGTCCGTTGGCGCGCGATCGCCGCTAACATTTCAGGGTGTGGTCGAGGGCGATCCAGCCCAGCCCATTTTCGAGCTTCCCCCAACGCGACGCGCCTTTTCCCGCGCTCTCAGCGGTGATCGTATAGACACCGAAATCCTCGATCTGCGCCGTGATTTCGGAGTCCGTCGTCGGCGCACGGTGGACATTCAGGATATATGACATGACCTTGACGCGGTAGGCGTTGGGGTTGCTTTGCGCGGGAGAAGCTTTTTTCAGGAGACGGCTGAATCCGAGGAAGAACGGCTTGCCCCCTTTCGCGACCTCTTCTTTCGACAGCGAACTGTCCATGAGCCGATTGGTGACCTGACTGGCGAGAATACCGAGCCGAGCCATGAGCCAGTCGCCTGGGCAGCGGGTTCTGGCGAACCAGCGATGAACGGTCAGGATCATCTCGTTTGGCGCGGGAACGTAATTAAGCGTTCGGGTTTTCGACCGCAGCCAAAGCAGTTTCGATTTCCCATTCCGTTCGCAAATGTCAACGCACAGGTCAACGAGCCTCGCGAACACGACGTCGTTCATGGCATAGGGCTGCCTCAGGTCGGACGCGCATTCGATCGTAATGGATCGCTGGTCATTGGCTTCGGACGAGCTGCACCATGAACGGTTCTTTTCCTTGACATACATGGCGACCCTGCCATCGGGACCGATGCCGTAATGGCTGGACGCCGCCCGCTCTTCCGGGGCGAAAATATCGCCGAGTTCTTCGACGCTGAGCTGCCCGACGACGCAGTGCGGCGTGATACGGTCGATAGGCATTATCCGAAGTCCGGAATGATTTGGACTAAATCTCGTGTGGACGACGAGCGGGCTGTTCGTAAATTTCATTTTTCGTCCTTTCCCCGAAGAAACCGCGGCTTCAACGATTCGTTCGAAGTAGATTATATGCTTAAATCTGGGCTTTTTTTTCTGATGACTTTTTTTGCGAACTGGCACGAAAGGTCAATCCATCGATCCCCCGCCGTCCTTCGGATTCGAGAAATATGGATATCTCGATTCTTAAATAAACTCGCCTTGATATTCTTTTGCAATTGACCGAAGATTTTTTTGTTTTAGCACACTTACTGTAAGCACTTCCTGTTATTTATGTTAGTTTCTTCTATTTTTTTAAATTATCGACTAATTAATATCTTGACTATGGAAATTGAAACACAGACCTCGACCGGTCGGGATTAATTGACGAGGCTAAAGATATGGCTACAATTAAACTGAAGGAAGGGAGGATAGCTCGAATGAGACGCGTTTTGGTTCTTTGTTTTTTTACGCTGATGCTGGTGTGCCTGACAAATCAGGTTTTTTCCGAGAACGTCGGGATTGAGGAGGTGGAGGCGCTCGTACGAAGCCTGAACGAAAAGGCACGTGTCATTCCGTTGGGAGAAGAAGGGTGGATCTTTTATCAGACTCGGAGTCAGGTGACCGAAAAAAGCAAAGGTCTTCAGTTACCCTATGATCATTATTCGGATCGGTGGCTGCATGTCAATTCGGAAGGTTTGGTTGATATTGAGTTTTGGTATCTGCGCACGGATCAGGACGGAAGACGATTATTTTCGATTTCCGATACGAGAAGTTCGCGTTCTGGCACGGGCTATCAGTTGGTAAATCCGATGAAGCCCTTCGAATTCACGGATGATTTTAATTTTATTGCAGATATCGAAGCGATGAATGAGCCGGATTGCCGAGAGGTGGAGGCGAAGATTGAGGAAGTTGAACGTTCGGGGAAGAATGCGATTTTGATTGAAACGGTCTGCCACATTAGTTATCAGTTTAAAGCTATCCTTGATAATGAAAATGGGTGGAACGTATTAGGTCCGTATACGCGACACTGGTATGACCCTGAGACGGGGAAATTCATGGGATCGGAGCATTACTGGATGATGGAAGATCGGACTGTCGAGTTTCAGCGCAGTGCGTCGGAGGTTATCACACGGCGAGAGGAACGGCTGCCCGATTCGGTTATAGAAGATTATGAGCGATATTTGAACCGGGAATTTGAAAAAAACGGGAATGAACCCGGCGGGAAAAAAAAAGAGTGATGATTCTGGTTCTCAACAGTTACCTTCAAGGGCAAATTTCACAGCAGTTGGTCCCAACGGCTCAGTAGGTAATGTAAATTACAGCTCATTTATCGACGTTAGTATATATCCGTATATGTTAAATTCGATGGCGCGATGCTATACTGAGTCGAATGTAGACAGGCTTGGTGGAAATTTTTTTACGCTGCGTGAGTGTTGCGGCGGTCAAATCGTCCATAATACGAATTCACCGTCCGGTTGGGTGGAGTACGGCGCAAAGGCTTCGAGAACTTTTTTATGGGCTTCCTGGCAATACAACTGCACTTCTAAGCAAAGAGGCGCTGGAGGAGGAGCAGGGTTTGAGTTCGGTCACAATGGTCAAAGTACAGGGGTGTTGCCTTTTGGAACGCCCTGTTACGAATAAATATTTAAAATAATCCTGAATTAGATAATATTCATATTGCTTGCGTTGTCAATCCATCGAGCCCCCGCCGGTCTTCGGACAGGGAGGACATCGGCGGATTGACTTTAGGAGATTTTTAACGGAAGAAGAAAGGCGGCTGCCTTTCTTCTTCCGTTCCATCACTCATACCGAGGGTGTCTTAAAACGAATTTATGGTTGGATAATATTCACTTTTTATTAACATCAATGTCGACAATGACCCCACTCGCCTTCGGCTCGGAGGCCTGTCGACATTGATAAAAGTATATATTATCCATACCAGGGGCC
>DAOUFB010000129.1:0-1872 GCA_034430135.1 Flexilinea sp.
CCGCGATCGGTAAAGAAGAGCATTTTATCAAGCGTATCGGCGCGGACGAGCTTCAGCGACGAATCTTCATCCTTGAGCCCGTGCCCAGCGACGCCCATTGCGCCGCGGTTGTAAGTTCGGTACGTCTCGGAATTGACGCGCTTAATATAGCCGCGCTTCGTAAGCGAGACGTAAACGGAACGATCTTCGATCATGTCGAGATCATCGAGGAATTCGCTCGTGTCGAGGTCAATTTCCGTTCGGCGATCATCGGCATATTTTTCACGGATTTGGCGCGTTTCCGTTTCGACGATCCCGAGCTGGAGCTTCGGATCGGCGAGGACCGATTCGAGATAAGCGATCGTCTTGCGGAGTTCGGCGAGTTCATCTTCGATTTTCTGCTGTTCAAGGGCGGACAAGCGGCGGAGCTGGAGATCGAGAATCGCCTGAGCCTGAACGTCGGTGAGCCCATATCGGCTCATGAGCTGTTCCTTGGCGGTCGGTGTATCTTTCGCCGCGCGGATCAGCGCGATAACGTCGTCCAGATGCGCCAGCGCAATCATCAAGCCTTCCAGTATGTGCGCGCGCTCGCGAGCCCTTCTAAGCTCGTATTCAGAGCGTCTGCGGACGACGGTGATACGGTGATCGATGAAAACGGAGAGCGCCCGTTTCAGCGATAACGTCCGCGGCTGGTCATTGACAAGAGCCAAGTTGATAACGCCGAACGAACTTTGGAGCATCGTGTGCTTATAGAGCAGGTTGAGCACCGTGTTCGGCTGGGAGCCTTTTTTCAGTTCGATCACGATCCGCATGCCTTCGCGGTCGGACTCGTCGCGCAGATCTGAGATCTGGTCAATTTTGCCTTCACGCGCAACCTGGGCGATGCGTTCGAGGAGAGTCGTCTTGTTGACCTGATAAGGAATTTCGGTAATTACGATATCGAAACGGTCATTGCCGCGATTCTCTTCAATGTGCGTCTTTCCGCGGACGATAATCCGTCCGCGTCCGGTCGAATAGGCTTGCGCGATGCCCTCACGACCCATGATCACGCCGCCGGTCGGGAAATCCGGACCTTTAACGAATTTCATCAGATCCTCGACGGAAATTTCGTCGATCTCGTCGTAATTCTCGATCATGTAGATCATCGCGTCGCAGAGTTCGCCTAAGTTATGCGGCGGGACGTTCGTCGCCATACCAACCGCAATACCCGCCGAACCGTTGAGCAGGAGGAGCGGGATTTTCGTCGGCATGACCGTAGGTTCCTGGAGTGTGCCGTCGAAATTATCAATGAAATCGACCGTTTCTTTTTCGATATCCGCGAGGATTTCTTCGGTTATCTTTTCGAGACGCGCTTCCGTGTAACGCATCGCAGCCGGCGAATCGCCGTCGATTGAACCAAAGTTCCCCTGACCATCGACGAGCGTATAACGCATGGAGAAATCCTGCGCCATGCGCGCCATCGCGTCGTAAATCGAGCTGTCTCCATGGGGATGATACTTTCCGAGGACTTCGCCGACGATACGGGCGGATTTTTTGTGCGGACCGGTTGCGCGGATGCCCATGTCCTGCATTGCGAACAGGATGCGGCGGTGAACCGGCTTAAGCCCGTCGCGCGCGTCAGGGAGTGCGCGGCTGACGATGACGCTCATCGCGTAATCGAGATACGCCTCCCGCATTTGCCGATCGATGTCGACTAATTGTATTTCGTCTTTTTCCATAAATTTACGCTCAATTTCCCAAATATTAACAGGATAATTATACCAGCACTCCTCGTTTTACCCTTTTTCCGCCCGTTGTCTGATGAGTCAAAGAGACGGATAAGCTACGAAATAGGGTAGAGTGACGGTTTCCCGCCACCCTCCCGTTGCACCGTACGTACCGGTCAGGTATACG
>DAOUFB010000130.1:0-6940 GCA_034430135.1 Flexilinea sp.
TTTGTTTTATTTTGTTACTTTTTATTATTTTTCTCTTGACTATGGAAATTTGAAACGCAGACTCTATTAGAGCGGATTTTGACATGAGTTCGACCTTATGATATAATCCGTACTCGCGTCACTCGTATAAGCGTTTGGCGGGAAAAATAAAGAAAGCAGCCCTTGTAAGGATTAGGTAAGAAAAATGACGGATATTTTACGCACTGTTGAAGCACCGGTCAATCCGGGTGTTCCGGAACTGTTCCCGGGCGATCAGGTTTCGGTTCATGTCAAGATTAAAGAAGGCAACCGCGAACGTATTCAGGAGTTCAAAGGCGTCGTTCTGTTCACGCATAACAACGGCAACACCTCGACATTTACGGTTCGCCGCGTCGCTTCGAACGGGATCGGCGTTGAACGCACGTTCCTGACCCGCTCGCCGCGCATCGCCAAGGTCGTCGTCGAACGCCATAGCAAAGTTCGCCGCGCCCGCCTTTTCTTCCTCCGCTCACGCAGCGGCAAGAGCGCCCGCCTCAAGCAGAAGTTTTAATCGCTTCCAACGGGCTGTTCCATCGAAAAGAAAGGGGGTCGGAAAATGTCATCCGACCCTCTTTTCATTTAACCCTAAACGCAAAACGTGCGTACACGCCAAAGTTTACGCACTGGCGAACCGTCTCGGCTTTTTTTACTTTTTTCGTCCGGCGACGCTGACGATCAAGAGATCAAGCGCAGTCATCGGATCTGCCGCTGAACTTTTCAAGCCCCGGTCAATCGCCGTTAATTCACGGTATAACTCCTTTAACCGTTCCATCGAAAAAGCACGCGCCTGCGTTGCGAGTTTATTCGCCACAAAATCGATCTGACCCAATTCTTTCGCGATCATTCGACCGTCGCCGCCTTCATCCAGAATTTCCCGTGCCTGAATCAGGAGACGGAACTGACGAATGATCATCGCCAGCAATCCGATCACTTCTTCATCTTCCGCTAATTGATGAAGCTTCGCCAGCGCTGATTTCGCGTTTCCTGCGACGAGATCGTCAATCATCGCAAAGACGCTGACCGAGACATTCGCGGAGACAAGTTCGTTGACATCCGTTTCATCGATGGGACGCTTATAGTCCACGTATAAAAGAAGTTTATCCAGCGCCTGACGGACTTCGCCCGTATCATTGCCCAGGAGACTGATCAGGAGGCGCACCGCTCCTGCCTCTATTTCACCGCCCAGTTCCGCAACCTTTGCCAGAACCCAGGAACGCATCCCGTTTAAATCCGGACGGGCGTGCGTCTCAATAACGGCGGACTTTCCATGATCCGCGACCCATTTCCGAAGGAAGGACTTTGACGGAAGCGCTGCCCAGTCCTTTCGCTCGATAACGTCCGGGATAACCAGAATGAGGCAGGTCGTTTCCGGAACGGTATCCAGCAGTTCGGTAAAGCGTTTATTCCCGTCGCGTCCCCCCGCGAGCGAAAGCGGATTTCGAAGCAGTACGACGCGCTGATCTGCGATGAATGGAAGTGCATAAATCGCGTTTGAAAGCAGTTCCGGATCGCTCTGCTTCCCGTCGACGACCTGAAAGTTCAGTTCCGCCATACCGGTTTCGCGCTGTTCCGCTTCGATTTTAGCGAGGATCGATCGCAGCGTCTCCTCGTCGTCGCCATGCAGTATCCGTACGGAAATCGTCATCGTCCCCGTCCGTTATCCTTCCTGCGAAACGATACGGACGAAAACCGCTTCCTGACCCAAAATAGTCGTTGAATAAATCCCATCCGCGGTCAGATCCGCAACATCCGGATTCGTCGTGAAATTTTTCTGAACGTAATTTCCCGCGTTGCGGATGTACCGGCTGAGAAGACCGAGCGTAATCACCGCCAGATCAAAACGTGCGATCCGTTCTTTCGTGTTCTTCGTTCCGGAAAAAACCGCCATCGCCGCCAAAGTCATCATCGATCCGGCGACAACAATGTTCGTTCCGCAATTTTTAGAGATAGCGAGAGCCGTTTCGCCAGCGGCAAGGCGGGCGCGGGCGATTTCGAATGCGTCGCGAACTTCTTCAATACCGCACGAACCGAAGAGGATAAAACCGAACGGAATCGAAAGTCCGGAAATACGAGAACGCTTAAACTGGCTTTCTAAGACCGCGATCGTCGCATGTTCGAGTGCATGGATTTTCGTCGTATTTGTTACCGCCCGCAGGTCGAGCGCCTGCTTCATGTTCAGTTGAACCGCTTCTGTCATAAGCCCTCCATCAGGTAAAAATCCTACTCTAAATTTTACGCCGTTTTTCGCTCTCATCGAGCGGATCTGCGGTAACCGCAGGTTCGCCCGTTTCAGCCGCGGCTAAAGCTTCCTTAAGCGTCCGCGCCTGAATGACTTCAATCCCGGCGGGAGGCGCTTCCTGCTTCCGCAGGACGCGGGGAATAACCGCGCGGGCAAATCCCAATTTTCGCGCTTCGTTGAGTCGTGCGTTCAGCTTTTGAATCCCACGCAACTCACCCGATAAGCCGATTTCGCCGATAAGAACCGTATCCGCACGGAGCGGAACGCCGCGAAACGACGAATAGATCGCGCCGGCTACGGCTAAATCGGACGCCGGTTCACCGACTTTCAGCCCATTGACGACGTTTACGGTAATATCCTGCTCGCCGAGCCGCAACCCGACCCGCCGCGTCAGGACAGCGGTAATCAGGAAAAGGCGGTTCATGTCGACGCCGTTCTGAACACGGCGCGGGTTTCCAAAAGTCGTCGGATTCGTCAGCGCCTGAACTTCGACGAGAATCGGGCGCGTCCCTTCCATCGTCACTGCAATCGCTGAGCCGGAAGCGTTAACCATGCGTTCCGAGAGGAAAAGTTCAGAGGGATTTTTAACTTCCTCGAGCCCGCGGTCGATCATCTCAAAAACGCCAACCTCAGACGTCGCTCCGTAGCGGTTCTTAACTGAGCGCAAGAGACGGAGCGTCTGAAAACGGTCGCCTTCAAGGTATAAAACCGTATCGACAATATGCTCCAGGACCCGCGGACCCGCAATCATCCCTTCTTTCGTGACATGACCAATCACAAAAACGGTCAGTCCCGCCGTTTTCGCCAGCTCGCGCAGTTTTCCGGTACATTCGCGAACCTGGGTCAGGGATCCGGCGGTCGATTCAAGCTCAGGAAGCTGAACCGTCTGAATCGAATCAATGATCAGGAACGCAGGTTTCAGCTCCGCGACCGCGTCCAGAATCAGCTCCAGATTCGTCTCCGTATACAGTAATAAACTTTCCGATAATTCGTGAAACGTCGGCGCTAACTCAACGATGCGTTCAGCGCGCATCTTGATTTGCCGTTCGGATTCTTCGCCCGAAACGTAGAGAACGACCGACTTCGAAGCCAAAGAAATCGCCGTTTGGAGCAGTAAGGTTGATTTACCGATGCCCGGATCGCCGCCAATCAGGATCAGCGAGCCCGGAACGATACCGCCGCCGAGAACCTGCGCCAATTCGCCGATTCCCGGGTCGATCCGTTTTTCAGCGGTCAGGTCAACATCCCGCAGCCGCACCGGCTCCGTCTTTCGGAATACGGGATGCGCCGCGCGCGAAGCGGAAGATCCGGACGATGACGCGACGATTTCCTCGTCCATCGTCCCCAACCCGCCGCACCCGGGACAACGTCCCAGATATTTCGGGTTCGTCCGTCCGCATTCGCGGCAAACATACTGCGTTTGAACTTTTTTCATGCGTGCTCGATTCGACGGACGCTTCCGCTACGCAATCTTCCGAAATGCGTAGCCCGCCCAGTCCTCCATCTGCATCCGTTCGACAAATTCAAGGTTCTTACCAGCGACAGCCTTTCGGATACGTTCGTCCTGATCAGCTAAAATACCGCTCAGAAGAATAACGCCGCCCGGTTCGACCAAATCCGCCATACCCTGATCAAAAAGCATTTCAAGAATCGGCGTCAGGATGTTGGCGATGACGACCGGCGCATGGGTCAGCTTGACATCGCTCTTTCCTGCGAGAATATCGGGGATGACCGTGCGCGTGAAAACGATTTTATCCGCGACCCCGTTCCGTTCCGCGTTTTCGCGCCCAGACTGCATGGATTCCTCATCAATATCAATTCCAAGCGCTTCCGTTGCACCCAATAAAATCGCAGCGACCGATAGAATTCCAGAACCGGAACCAACGTCGATGAATGGCTCCCCCGCCCGAACGTATTTCTCGGTCAGCAGCAAGCTAAGCTGCGTTGTCGGGTGCGTCCCTGTTCCGAACGCCATCGACGGCTCAATCCGAATCACCGTGCGATCCGGATGCTGATTTTCAATCCAGGACGGGAGAATCTGAATTCGGTCGCCGACGAAAACGGGACGATAAAACTGTTTCCAGCTTTCCATCCAGTTCTGATCTTCAATAATCCGGAACGACGGCTCAGGAATATCATCACGAATCCGTGACAGGTACCAAAGTCCTTCGCTGATCTTTTGTTTCGTATCTTCGAGAGATTCGGTCATCTCGAAATAAGCGCACACTTTGCAGGGTCCCCACGGGGTGCCATGGTCATCGACGCCCTGAAATTCGACGCCCTGCTCGACAACGACGCTATCTGAATAGCGCGAAAATAATTCGGAAACCGATTCTGCTGACTCCGGGCTTACCGTCGCCGAAACCTCTAACCATGTCTTCTTTTCCATCCGCGATCCCCTATCCGTTAAATTTATCTTTAATCTTGTCCCAGAACCCGCGATCCTGCGGTTGAATTTCCGAACCGAGCGTCTTTCCGAACGCTTCCATCAATTCACGCTGTTCCTCGGTCAGTTCACGCGGGACGACGACGGTCACGATCACGCGCTGATTCCCAAATTCGTCTTTCCGCTGGAGCTTCGGAACGCCCTTCCGCCGAAGCGTAAAGACTTTCCCGGGCTGAGTTCCGGCGGGAATAACGAGCTTTTCCATCCCATGAATCGTCGGGATTTCAATTTCATCGCCGAGCGTGACCTGAGCGATATTCAGGTTCAGCCCCAATTCAATATCATCGTCGACACGGCGGAAAAATTCATGAGGCTTGACCGTCAATTCGACGTAAAGGTCTCCCTTCGGTCCGCCGTTTTGACCCGGCTGTCCTTCGCCGGAGAGACGGATCCGCGTTCCGGAATCGACGCCCGCCGGGATGGTTAACGCTCTGCGGACGGTTTTTCGAATGGTTTTCCGCCCGCTGCAAACAGTACACGGCGTCTGAATCGTTTCCCCGCGCCCGCCGCAAGTTGGGCATGGGTGAACCTGAACCATTTGTCCAAACATGGTTTGGCGAATCGTCTTGACTTCACCGGTCCCATCGCAATGACCGCAACGCGAAACCTTTGTCCCCGGTTCTGCGCCCGTTCCATGACAATGTTCACATTCTTCATCATGGCTAAAGGAAATTTCCTTCGTCGTTCCGAAACAAGCCTCTAAAAATTCAATCGTCAGTCGGTGTCCTAAATCGGCGCCTCGGCGCGGCGCATTCCGCTGGCGAGATGAACCGCCGCCGAAACCGCCAAAACCAAAAAAGTCGCCGAAAATGTCGGAAATATCAACCGACGAATAATCGAAGCCGCCATTTTGAACGCCGGCGCGTCCGAAACGATCGTAAGCAGCTCGTTTATCAGGATCGGACAGGACCTGATACGCTTCGTTAATCTCTTTGAACTTATCTTCTGCGTCCGGGTCTTTGTTAATATCGGGATGATATTTGCGTGCGCTGGTTCGAAATGCGTTCTTGACTTCGTCCATCGACGCGTTCCGCCCGATCCCTAAAATATCGTAATAATCGCGTTCCTCCGCCATAATTCTCCGTTAAATCTATTTTTTTATCTTTTTCAATTAAACAACAAAAATCACCCTACACGTGATTCGCAAAAAAAGTTTATGAAAACGCTAAAATTTTCATTTTTCCTGTTCAGCAGAACGCACCTTCTATCTTATCTTATCTTTTCCTTTCCGGGAATCGAACGAAAGCACGTTCCGCCGATTGAACCTGCCTTAACAACATAGCGGGAAGGGGAAGAAATAAATCTTCCGCCTTCCCGTTGATAGATTCTTAGACAGAGTGGAACTCGCCGTCGACGACGTCGTCGCCACCGGCTGATCCGCCGCCCGGGTTATTTTCGCCCGGATTCGGACCCTGATCCGCGCCTGGCTGCTGATACATGCTGGCTCCGACCTTCTGGATGAACTGATTGAGTTCTTCGGTCTTGGCTTTCATCGCGTCGTAATCCGTCCCGCTCAACGTCGCTTTGAGCGCGTCCGTCTTCGCCTTGAGTTCATCTTTCAGCGCCGCCGGGATCTTATCACTATTTTCGTTCATCAACTTCTCTGACGTATAAACCATGTTGTCAGCGTTGTTATGGACTTCGATATTTTCCTTACGCTTCTTGTCCTCTTCCGCGTGCGATTCAGCTTCTTTCCGCATCCGTTCGACTTCCGCTTCCGAAAGTCCGGATGACGCAGTGATCGTAATATGCTGGCTGTTGCCGCTCGCTTTATCAATCGCCGAAACCTTCAGGATACCGTTCGCGTCAATATCGAACGTAACTTCGATCTGCGGAATACCGCGCGGCGCAGCCGGAATCCCGTCCAAACGGAACTGACCCAGGCTCTTATTATCCGCAGCCATCGGGCGCTCACCCTGAACGATATGAATATCAACCGAGGTCTGGCTGTCCGCCGCCGTCGAGTAGACCTGCGACTTTTTCGCCGGAATAGTCGTGTTGCGTTCGATCATCGGGGTTGCGACACCGCCCATCGTCTCAACCGAAAGCGTCAGCGGCGTAACGTCAAGAAGAATAATATCGCTGTTTTCACCGGCTAAAACGGAGCCCTGAATCGCGGCGCCGACCGCGACGACTTCATCCGGATTGACGCCCTTATTGGGTTCCTTTCCAAATTCTTTCTTGACCGCGTCCTGAACCGCCGGCATTCGCGTCATTCCGCCAACCAGAACGACTTC
>DAOUFB010000131.1:0-2675 GCA_034430135.1 Flexilinea sp.
ACGCGCGCGCCTGGAAAGCGCGTATACTGAAAGGTATCGTGGGTTCGAATCCCACTCTCTCCGCAAGATAAAAAAACAGCCGAAAACCGGCTGTTTTTCGTTAGTGAGTGCGCCTCGCGATCCGAGTCCATGAGGACATGAGGCGCGCGGAACGCGGATTTTTCCCTTTCCCGAAAAAACCTATTTCAAAATAACTTAAAAATTCCGAAGAATTTGATAAAATTATCTCACAGTGAATACAACTCACGTCTCGGAGGATATCCATGAGCGAAAATACGGTTCGGAAAATCGGGCGGTACGAAATTGAACGCGAGATCGGGCAGGGCGGCATGGCGGTTGTGTATCAGGCGCTTGACCCGCGGCTGGGACGATCGGTCGCGATTAAACTCATCAAGCGCGACGCATTCGCACCGAGCTATTTCGGCATGATTCTCGAGCGCTTCAAGCGCGAAGCCATGGCGCTCGCTCGGCTGGACCATCAGAATATTGTCAAAATTCTGGATTATGGCGAGCATGAAGGCGCACCGTATCTGGTCATGAACTATATTTCCGGGACGACGCTCCGAGACATCCGGAAGCCGATCCGGGTCGAGACGGCGGTCAAGTTGCTCCGACCCATTGTGGAAGCGCTCGATTACGTGCATGAACAGGGGCTGGTACATCGTGACATCAAACCGTCGAATATCATGCTGACCCGACAGAATCACGTCATTTTGACCGATTTCGGGATCGCGAAATGGATTGACGACGATAACGAACTGGCGACGCTGACCGGAACCGGCGTCGGGATCGGAACGCCGGAATACATGGCGCCGGAACAGGGGCGGGGCGCGAAATTAGATGGGCGTTCCGATCTGTATTCCCTTTCGGTCATCTTTTACGAACTGATCACGGGCGTTAAGCCATTCCAAGGCGCGACGTCGGTCGATATCCTCGTCCGGCAGGCGACCGAACCAGTTCCCGATCCGCGGACGATCGTGCCCGGGATTTCCCCGTCTATTAAGCGCTTCCTCGATCGGGCGATGGCGAAGAATCCGGACGATCGTTATCCGACGACGGTCGATTTTCTTCGCGATTTCGACGGGCTCCGCTTAGAAGCGATCGCGCAGGCGTCGAACTCAGGGACAAACCCGAGCGGTATTCGGACGATTGACCGCGGAAGCAGCGCGCCTTCATCCGGAAGCTCGGTTCAGATTAAGCAGTCTGACGTCGAACGCGTTCGTCAAGCGTCGGCGCAAACCCCTGAGGCTGAGCCGTCGCGGAAGAAACGAACCCCATGGATCGTGGCGCTGGTTGGGGTGACGCTGGCTGCGGCGCTTATTTTCGGCGGTCTCTACCTGCGCACGAATCAGGCGCAAAAAAGGGAAATGGCTCTGAAAACGGAGGAAGCGCGATTATCGGTGATGGATGCGTCGAGCTACGAGGAGCAGCTTGAACTGGTTAAAAAAACATTTCAATTCGAGTTCGGATTGACCCAAACGCAGGAAGCGTTGCTCAATCCGTCCGCGACCCCGCTTCTTCCGACGGATACGGCGACGCCAACAGCTTCACAGACAGCGATACGCGCACAGGACTTGACCGCGACGCAGGATGCGGCGATCGCCGCGGCGCAACGAACGGTGGAAAAGACCGTTTCTTACGCGCAGACTCAGGCACAGGCGGCAACGGAACAGACGGAGATCGAAGCAGCAATTTACGCGCTGGGTCTGACCGAGACGGCGAAAGCCGCGACAGAAACGGCATCTTTCGTCCAAGCGCAGACCCAAACCGCGCAAGCGCTCGTTCCAACCGCCGAACCGAACCCCTATGCATCGCTGAAAATTGGCGATATCGTCACTTTGGGTCATTACGAGCAGGATAATGACCTCGAAAACGGGAAAGAACCGATCGAATGGGAGGTTTTAGACGTCGGAAACGGCAGCGCGGTTCTGATCAGCCGTTACGGGCTGGACTGTTTACCGTATACCTATAATTTTGGTGAGGTCACGTGGGAAGAAAGCTCTTTAAACCAATATTTCTTACCGGAGTTTTTCACCAATAGTTTTTCGTTCGCTGAATTGAAGTTTATTCTCAAATCGGAACTAAATTCGAAAGGAATTTATGAAGCTGCGGAGTTGGAGAACGAAGCGAACGGCGTCGATGCCTTTATCCTCGGGAAGGAAGAAGTCACGATGTATTTTCCCGAAAATGATACGCGCCAAGCCGAACCGTCGAAATATACCGCTGCGAATGGCGCCTGGGTCGGGATAAACGGAAAGGTTTGGTGGTGGGTTCGGGAGGACGCGAATGTCAGAAACCCTCCAGTGATTGACCCGGAAGGTTTGTTGAAAGACCTTGGACTGGATCCTAAATACATGGGCATAGCGGTGCGTCCGGTGATCCGAATCCGAACGTCCGATGTGCCTGTTTCGGAACTTCCGCCCTTATCGGAGCGGATAAGGGATCTAAAAAATGGCGATCGCGTTCTTTTGGGGGAGTTTTTTCAAGATACAAGCTATCTCAATGGCATGGAGCCGATTGAATGGCGTGTGCTGGACGTCGCGGATGGGAGCGCGTTGCTGCTAAGCGAATATTTACTGATGCCGAAACGGTATCATAAAAAGTGGGAATACGTGACTTGGGAAAAGTCATCTTTACGGCGTTGGCTGAATGAAGATTTCTTTGAAAATGTTTTC
>DAOUFB010000132.1:0-8393 GCA_034430135.1 Flexilinea sp.
CTCGAGTTCTCCCGCTGAGATGACCATCTCTCTGGGACGTACATTACTGCACGACTCTAGCAGCCTACCCGGAGCTTATATGGGGATCGAGCAGATCCTCGCCTGTACGCGACAGTCTTCGCTCCTGCTTGGCCTTGCTCCAGATGGGGGTTGCCTGGCCGCGATGTTGCCATCCACGCCGGTAGTCTCTTACACTACCTTTTCACTCTGACTCCGCTTCCGCGAAGCGATCTTTTTTCTGTGGCCCTGTTCCGGCAGGTTGCCCCGCCCCGGACGTTATCCGGCATCTTGCTCTAAGGAGTGCGGACTTTCCTCGGTATGAACCACGTCACACCGCGATCATCTGACCAACCCGACGTCCCTATTGTAACCGATCTAAGTACGCAGGAACGCGTTAATTCCCATACAAATTAATACGGATTCGGATTAATATTCCCTAACCCGTTAAAAATGCAGATTACCTCCGAATTGTTGACCAACCGCCAAACGGTTTGGAATTTATGGGACGCGAAGTAATCCGGCGCGACAAAGCTTATCCACTCTCCAATTTCAACGACTTCACCCGGCGCAACATTTCGCGGTAAATCCTTTCGCTCGCCTAAATTACCGATAAAAAAGTCAGCGTCAGGACCGTTCGCAGCGTAAAATTCAAGGTCTACGTCGGTCTTCGACCAGGTTGCCGTACCGGTATTGCGGATAACGACCTTGTAAATTACGTCCATGGTTACTTCATCTGAGTATTTCGTTTCAAGATACTGGCAGGCAAAAGCGCCGCTGCCCCCCGGGTTGGGGGTGGACGGTGACCACCCGTCCTGAACCCGAATATCCACCCAGACGCCGTCACGGACGCCGATTACCGAGCCAAATGGAATATACGATGCATTGCGCAGGATCCAATTTCCACGGTACGACCCATTCGTCGTCGGCGCGATCATTGGTACACTGATGTCCACGGTTTGACCCGGCGCGACTGGATGGGGAAGATAAACGAGCGTCGGCGCGCCCATGATATCGCCGCGCATATACGCGAACGAATAGGACTGCGGCCAGGTACAGGACCCTTCATTCCGCAACCGCCATGTTTTCGTGAACGCCTGACCGGGAGTCATGACCGTTCCATCAGGAATCGTCACATCCGTCACAAAACTAAACAGTTCACAGGGTTTAGCCGTCGGGACAATCGCCGTTGGCAGGATAACAGCCGTAGGAGGAATAGCCGCCGTGGGCGGGACAGCAGCAGTCGGCGGAATGAGCGGCGTAGGGGATGCCTGCGCAGCGCTCATCGTTTGGATCAGCATCCGCGAAAAAGCTGACATCGTCGCAGTGATCGCTATCGAGGCGAAGTCACTCGTTTTCGTCGCCGGATACCGATAGGCGCCAAGCGTTTGAGCAACAGCGGTCGCGACGATATTTTCCGGAAGCGTCGCTGTCAAAGCCGGAACTGAAGTCGAAACCGAGTTCGCTGCCAAAGTCGGTGCGGGAGTTAGCGTCAGAACTGGGACAAGAACCGAAGCCGATTTCGTTGTCGAAGCTGATGTGGAAGTCGAGGTCAGCGCGGGAGCCGAAGCCGAAGCCAGTGTCCGCGCTGCGTTCGCCGTCACCATCGTCCGAATCAGGTTTTCAGACTGAATCGTCGAAGGGGAGTTCCACCCGTGCAGCACATGTTCAACAAATGCAGCGGCCGCTGTGATTCCAATGACCAGCAGCAGGATAAAAATGTACTTCATCCGATCTAACTTTTTCATGTTTTAAAATTCCTCCTCCAAATTCTGGGACATTCGCTAATTCGTAAACATCAGCGAAAATGAACATATTTCCTTTCCGTCAGCGCCAAAAGCCCAGCCTGACGGGCACGGCATGTAGTTTGTGTTAAACCGACCGGTTATTCCCGAGAAAACGTAAGTTTCTCCTGGACCGACGTCCTTCGGAAGAGCATACGTCAGCGCGTCGAGAAATTCTTCGCCCTGAGCCGTATAATAAAAACTGAGCGCGCCCGCACGCCAGGTCGTCGTTCCCGTATTCGTCAACGTGACATAAAACGTAACCTTGTAAGAACCCGCCGCGTCCGGCTGCTCATGTTCGGACCAGATTTCGCCCACTTGACAGGCAAGCGGTTCAGGACCGCCGCTCCCGCCGCTAACGCGAATATCGACCCAGAGTCCATCCTCAGTCCCGCTCGACGCTCCGAAACGCTCAGCGTTCGGCGCAAACATCGCGAAATAACCCCGATAGGAGCCCGGCGCCAGCGGCGCTCTCATCGCCAACGAAATATCGATCGTTTCACCCGGCGCAACCGTGCGATCCAGGTAAACAGTGCCGGGACCCATTTGCGCCCCTTTAACGAAGGTCAGGAAATAATTCTGATCCCAGCGACAGGTCCCTGAATTTTGAATTCGCCAGGTTTTCGTAAACGATTGCCCCGGCGTATAAACTGACCCATCGGGGACCGTCACATCCGCGATGAATCGATATTGATTACAGCTGTCAGCGGGCAGATCCCAGCTCGAAGGTTCCGCGGTTGGCTGGCTCTTGGGTTTTGCCTGCGCATCGACTGCGCTCAACGTTTGACTGATCATCGTTTCCATCTGCGATATGGCGTTGACGCCCGCAGTCGCGGTCAGTAACTTTTCGAGCACTGCGATCGTCTCCCTGAGAGAAGTTGCGTTTTCTTTCCTGACTGGGAAAATCGCGCTGGGCGTCGTGATTTCGGGCGCTGGGGTATTTTTTGAACTGAACGCACCGAGCGTTTGTGCGACTGCGGTGGCGACGAAATCATTCGACTGAGCAAATCCCGCAAGAGCGAAAATCCCCAAAATCGCAAAGATCGCCAAAAGTATCACCGACAAAAACAGACCAGGTGTCTTTTTCATTTCGAAAACCTCCTAATTCGGGCGGAAACCACCCGAACGCGCGCGAATCCAACGGAAAACCGTCCCAATTCGCCGTCCACCCAAGTTAATTATAAAGAGATAATCACATCGGACAGGATGACGTTCATCCTGACTTCGATTACTCATCCACCGCCCTCCTATTGCGTTAAGCTCCATAAGCGTCTTCCGCGATTCCGCCGTCGATTCCCGGAATATGGACACCCGCCCGCATGAAGATTCATACGGGCGGGAAAAGCGGAGCGCTTCCGAATCAAATTTCCCATCTATTACGGGCTGATATAATCCAATGTAAAATTGAACGGTTCATTTCTTAACATCGGAATCCGTATTTTTCCTTCTGAATCGATGACATCGATCACTTCTTCTGTAATCTCCTCAGGAACAGCCTCCCATTGAGCTATCATCATCCAAATCATCGTCTTCGGGAAGTGAGGGGAATAAGGGATTGGCTCGTCCAGATCCCAAAGAGTGGTACCGCTGCTGAAGTAGTCAACTTTAAAAATACTGTCGATCAAACGGATGCGCCAGCCCAGGAATCTATAGCCTGCCCTTCCCGGCGGATTAAGATTTTTTAATCCGTACAGGGTTATGTCTTGTCCATCGGGAGCCATTAACTCCTTCGGAGCGGCAGCCATCGCAGCCCATACCCCGCCCTCCAGATAATACTCGATGCGGACGCGCCAAGATCCGTTCTCTTCCTGCGAATCTGCGTCCGGATTTTCTTTCCATCTGGCGAGGAACCGACATCTCATCTCCAACGGATTGCCGGCGTAATATTTGAACGTTTCATCTAAATTCCAGACATCCTCCTGGCTGTCATAGATCAGGTTGCCGCCCATATCTGTGAAAAGGGCGCTCCAGCCTTTAAACGTGTAGCCAGGTTTGAAAATCTTCGGGTTCTTCGCCTGATCCAGACTGTTCGGCGCCATGTCTTCGCCGATCGGAGCGGTTATCGTAAAGTCAGGGATGAAGATCCCCCAGTATGCGCCTGAGTCAAGCTCAAAATTAATATGCACTTTCCATACATTATCTACGGGCACGGGTAACGGTAAGCCCCAATCGGCGATCATCAGGAGATTCATTTCCCGCGGGTTATCCGGGTGATAGGCGAAAGGTATCATCATGTTCCAAATCGAATCCCTTCCGTCATAAATAATATTTCCGGTTGCCGTATCCGTGAAAAGGACGGTCCATCCCTCGAACCGGCTGGAATCCTTCTTCGGCGGAAGCAGCTCCTTTTGAAAAGCAGCTGCCATATCTATATTTTGACCGATAGGCGTAGTCACGGTATGCGGCCAGGATAACGAACCGTCGTGAAATGTCCCGCCTTTCAGGTCATGACTGACATGAACCGTCCATACGCCGCTTTCGTGTTCGGGCGGTGCCGGCGAAACGGCTGTCCATTGCGCGACCATCCTGCAGTTCATTTCCCGCGGATTAGCGGGATCATACCGAATCGGCTCATCCAAATTCCAGATACCGCTCGAACCGTCATAGATTACATTCCCGCTGGATGCGTCTGTCAAAATGACGCTCCAGCCCGAAAATTCCGCGGACACTGCCAGCGGCACGATGCCCTTCTCCTGATCGAACGAGGTATTCGGCATATTTTCCCCGACAAGCGCCGTTAATGTGTACGGGCTGATCGATACCGCCCCCCAATGTCCGCCGCTCAGGTCATGGCTGACATGGACAACCCATGTATTGGGTTCGGGCAGGGGCGGAGGCGGAGGCGGCGATTCCGGAATATCGGACGTTGAACTGGGTTCAGGGGATCCGCCCGGGAGAACCACCGGTATCGGAGCAGTCGGATATGCCGTGGAATCAGGATAGTTCCAGACAGGCGGCGCTTCAGTCGAGTTCGCTTGAAGCTGCTGCGGCGCTGATACAGCGGTACCAAGCGCGGATAGCGTCGCATTCATCGCTGTCAGAGTCAATTTTTCCGTTCCCCCCGCCGCGGCGGCAGTCCTGGTCAGCGACTGACCCAACGCCGCAACCGTCTCACGCAGCGGCGCAAACTGGTTCAGCTTCGCCGCCGCTGTCGCGGTCGCGCTCCATTCAAACGCCGCGATCGTCGCTCTAAGCGGCTCGGCTTCGTCCGGTGTCGGTGTCGCCGTCGGCAAAAAAGCCATAACCATCTCGTAAACCGCGGTCGCGATCTCGCGATCCTCGTCCGTATACGTCGCCGTCGGTTTCATCGCTTCCAACGTCCCGGCGATCGCCGTTTCGACATTCGCCGGCTTCGGGAGCGGCGTCGGCGTTCCGGTATAGTAAGCTTCGATCGTTTGATATGCGAAAATATCAATTTTCATCGCCTTGATCGAGATCGTTGCCGTTTTCGTTATAAATGCGCCGATCGTTTCCGCAACCGACGTACCAACAAGATCTTCGGATTGGGCGATCGGTGATAAAACGAAGATCCCCAAAATTGCGAGGATACCCAATAACACGATGCAGATTGATTTTCCAGTTTTCCCATTCATGTTGCCCTCCTCCTTAACACGGGCAGCCGTCTGCCCGCTGAACCGCGCACCAGTTCGCCGCATTTCCGCCCGGCTGAATCTTCAGTCGGGCGGAAAAATCAGAGCGCTTTTTTAATCAAATCTCCATTCCATCACGGGAAAAATGGAAGATGTTCTATTATTTTTTTATTAAAGTTAAAATCTATAATATTATCAAAATCTAAATTATTTCCGATTCCAGTATCGATTGGGACAACTGTCATCCATTGAGCGGTCATGACGCAATTCATTTCCCGCGGATTGCTGGGATAGTAATCAAAAGGATGATTCAAATCCCACACGGTCGACCCGCTGTCGTAGATTACAACGTTATTCGCCGCGTTGGTGAAGCGAACAGCCCAACCCAGGAAGATGGCATTCTCCTTGATCGGCTCGATATTCCGCTCCTGCTCCAATCCGTTCGCGGGCATACTCTGGTTGATAGGCGCTGTAATCGTATGCGGATTGATCGAAATCGCGCCCCAATGCCCGCCGTTCATTTCATGACTGATATTAACGCGCCAGGTTTCCGAGCTGGGGTCCGGCGTAGACGGCGGCGCGTCATCAGGGCGAACGCGGATATCGACCCAGATCCCGTCCTGCGACCCGCTCGAGGTCATGAAGCGAATCCCGTTTGGCGTGTACATCGTGAAATGACCGCGGTAATTTCCCACGCTTGGCGGCGCGGTCAGCTTAATCGAAAGGTCGATCACGCCACCCGGTGGAACCGAACGGTCGACGTTGACCCGGTCCTCGCCCATTTGCGTTCCTTTGAATAAAGCGAGGTAGTACCCCGGATTCCAGGTACAGCTGCCGGTATTTCGAACCTGCCAGATTTTCGTAAAGCGCTCGTTAGGCTTCATGTACGATCCGTCGGGAATGCTGAGATCCCGAATAAAGGTGAACTGGTTGCAGGGTACGCTCGACGGCGGCGGATAATATGCCGGCGGCTGCGTCGGCGGATACGTATAGACCGGAGGTTGCGGCTGCGGCGGATAAGGATAGACCGGCGGCTGGGTCGGACGCTGCAGCGCGGCGAGCGTCGCGTTCAGCGAGGCAAGCGTTGCGTTCACTTTTCCCTGTTCCGCCGCTAACGGATCCGTCGTCACGACAGGAGTCCCGGTCATCATCCGCGCCATCGCCTCGATCGTTGCCTTGAGCGGTTCTATTTCGTTCGGCGTCGGCGTCGCTGTCGGTAAAAACGCCACGACGGTCTCATGAACCGCCGTCGCGATCTCGCGATCCTCGTCCGTATACGTCGCCGTCGGTTTCATCGCTTCCAGCGTCCCGGCGATCGCCGTTTCGACGTTCCCCGGCTTCGGAAGCGGCGTCGGCGTGCCGGTGAAATAGGCTTCAATCGTCTGATACGCGAAAATATCGATTTTCATCTCCTTGACCGAGATCGTCGCCGTTTTCGCAATGAACGCAGCGACCGTTTCCGCGACCGCCGTGCCAACAAGATCCTCGGACTGGGCGATCGGCGATAAAACGAAGACTCCCAAAATCACAAGGATACCCAATAACGTTATCAAGACTGGTTTTGCTGTTTTCCCTTTCATGTTGTTCCTCCTTAACTCAGGCGGTTAGCTGCCTGTTAAAACGAACGAATCCTCAAACCGGTTTACCAACTCCACTGAGCGGTCATCAGGCAGTCCATTTTCAGCGGATTGTTGGGATAGTAACCGAAAGGCTTATTCAAATCCCAGACCTCGCTGCCGCTGTCGTAAATGACGTCGCCAGTCGCAGCGTCAGAGAAACGAACTCTCCAGCCGCGGAAAGAAGCAGGAAATCTCTTGGGCTTTGTTATTCGCTCAGGTTCCAACGCACTGTGAGGCATGTTCTGACCGACCTCCGCAGTTATCGTACGGTTGGGAATTCCACCCCCCTCCCACTGCCCGCCGTTCAGGGCATGATAGATATTGACGCTCCAGACGATTATCTTAATCTCTTCCCATTGAGCGGTCATCAGGCAATCCATCTCCAACGGATTTTTTGGGTAGTAATCGAATGGATGATCCAAATCCCAGACCTTGTCGCCGCTGTCGTAAATCACCTTGCTGGGGTCGGACGAATCCGTGAAACGGACGCTCCAGCCTTTGAACGTAAAGCTGGTTCGCTCCGGCTTACAAGTACTCAAGTAGTCGAATGCGACCTTCCCTATACTTTCGCCAATAGGCGCGGTCATTTCCCCCGGGCTAAGCATGTCCTCCGCCGGCCACTCTCCGCCATTCAGATCAAAATCGACGTGGACCGACCAGGTATCCGGCGCCACCTCGTCCCAGCGGGCGGTCATCAGGCAGTCCATCTCTAACGGATTGCTGGGAGAGTAATCGAAAGGTTGATTCAAGTCCCAGATCTCTTCACCGCCGTCATAAACCACAACGCCAGTCTCCGAGTTCGTGAACCGTATGCTCCAGCCTCTGAACGTGGCGTTCTCCTTCATCGGCTCGATGTTCCGCTCCTGCTCCAATCCGTCCGCGGGCATGCTCTGGTTGACGGGCGCGGTAATCGTATGCGGATCGATCGAAATCGCGCCCCAATGCCCGCCGTTCATTTCATGATGGATATTGACGTGCCAGGTTTCCGAGATGGGGTCCGGCGGAGGCGGAGACGGCGGCGTGTCATCGGACCGAACGAAAATGTCGACCCAGATCCCGTCCTGCGACCCGTTGGACGTCAGGAATTGAATCCCTTCTGGCGTATACATCGTGAAATGACCGCGGTAACTTCCCACGCTTGGCGGTGCGGTCAGTTTAATCGAAAGGTCGATCGTTCCGCCCGGCGGAACCGAACGGTCGATGTTGATCCGCTCCTCGCCCATTTGCGTTCCTTTGAATAAAGCGAGGTAGTATCCCGGATTCCAGGTACAGCTGCCGGTATTCCGAACCTGCCAGGTTTTCGTAAAGTGCTCGTTGGGGCTCATGTACGATCCGTCAGGAATACTGAGATCCTGAACAAAGGTGAACTGGTTGCAGGGGATGCTCGGCGGCGGCGGAGCAAT
>DAOUFB010000133.1:0-5483 GCA_034430135.1 Flexilinea sp.
GATATTCGGGTGGTCGAGACGGGCGAGGGCTTTGGCTTCACGTTCGAAGCGTTCGCGGACGTGACCGAACGCGTCGGCTGAAAAGGCGTTCATCTTGATGAGCTTGATCGCGACGGGTCGTTCGAGCCGCGGATCGAAAGCTTTATAGACGATCGCCATGCCGCCGCGCCCGATTTCGCGTTCAATTTCATAGCGTCCGATTTTTTGGATTGGTTTTTCGCTCATGGGGATTCTCCGGGGGGGTGAGTTAAGCTGTAATAATGAATATTCTATCAAAGGCTACGTGAATTTCGATGAATTATTAATATCGATTTTATCATTTTCCGAAGGGTTCTTGTTTTCAGCGAAAAACAGGTGGCTGATGGCTTGGAAAATTGACCCTCGCGCGGAAATTGTCAAAATGTCCATGACTTCACCTCAACCCCTTCCGGGGTTTCACCCCGAGACCCCCGTCTCGAATTTGGGCGGTATTCATACAGATGCAACGGGGTTTGGGTCGTTCACATCCCCGAAGTGTAGCGGAGCGGGAGAGGCCCCTGGTATGGATAATATTACTTTTATCAATGTCGACAGGCCTCCGAGCCGACGGCGCGTGAGGTCATTGTCGACATTGATTTTAATAAAAAGTGAATATGATCCAACCAGGAATTCGTTTTGAGACATCCTCTTGGTTTAAGATTCACTTCTCTTCTGGGTACGCTTGGCTGCGCCCTCTTTGTCTTTGAGCCGGCTCCGCGCTTCACGGCGGATCTGATTCGGGGACTTTCCCATCCGTTTTTTAAAAACCGTATTGAAATACTGCGGCGTCACGAATCCGGTCATTTTAGAGATTTTTTCGATCGGAGTTTTCGTCGTCCGGAGCAAGTTAACCGCCTCAAAAATACGTTTATCGTTGACCGCCTGCATGATACTTTTTCCGGACTCCGTTTTATACTTTTTCATTAAGTAGTTCGGATGCAGGTATAGCGCGTTTGAAACTTGCGCAATCGTTATTTTATTCATGTAGTTTTCTTGAATAAACCGATTCACACGGTCGCTGAGAGAGACCTGATGAAGCTGACTTTTCCGAAAAAGCGGATCCCCATACGTCGTAATCACGAGCTTTTCCAACTTGATCAACTCATCCAAATCGGGGACCTCATCCAGCCGTTCCGCCAACTCATAGAAAAGCGCCTCCGCCTCTTCCGAGTCAAAACCGCCATGAATCGCCGCAGCCGCCAGCTCGAAAAAGAAACGCAGCGCAGCGTCTTTGCACAGAGAAAAACCGTCGGTCGTTCCAACAAAAACCTGGTTAATCGGCGCAAGAAAATCATCCTTCTGTGTCATCCGCAAGAGCGTCCCGATATCTCCGGATTCAACCGCGCTCAAAACCAACTTCCGCACTTCTTCGAGATTCTGGAGCTCTGCGTAAAGTTCCGCGTAATTCTGCTTGTCAGGAGAAGAGAGCGGGATATCCGCATGATACAGAATTTTCATTCGCATGGATTCGTTTCCCTTCAAGCCGAAACCAAGCCGTAAAACTGGGGAATCCGCGCAGCCGCTTCCGCCTTAATCGTTACCGCAGCCCGCAGCCGTTCCGCAGCGTGCGCCGCCTTTTCGTCGCTGTCAGCATGAATCGTAAAGAGCGGAGCACCCTTTTCTACGGTGTCGCCGACTTTCGCATGGACAAGAATACCGACGCGATGATCAATCGGGTCCGTTTTCCGCATCCGTCCCGCGCCCAAATCAACGGAAGTTTCGCCGACCGTCCGCGCATGAACTTCATGGACAAAACCGCTTTCTTCCGCCGGGATCGTCCGAATAACCGGAGCGACCGGGAATTTTTCCGGGTGATCCAGGTAGGACACGTCGCCATGCTGAATTTCAACCAGCTTTTTCAAGTTTTCGTACGCCGCGCCGGAAGTCAGAACGCGCTCAACCATGGACTTCGCCTCAGCGCGATTCGCAGCCGCGCCGGACATTTCCAACAGCTCAGCTGACGAATCGACGCAATGATCATGCAAATCATACGGAACCGGCTCGTTTTTCAAGAACGCGAGAGCTTCCTTAACCTCAAGAATATTCCCAACCGCGGACCCCAGCGGCTGATTCATATCGCTCAGTTCAGCGCGGACGGTCCGCCCGATCATCGTCCCAATCGCAACCATGACGTTCGCCAGGTGACGCGCTTTTTCAATCGTATCCATAAACGCGCCGTTGCCAACCTTAACGTCCAGCAGGATCGTCGGCGTTCCCGCGGCGATTTTCTTACTCATAATCGAGGATGCAATCAGCGGGATCGCTGGAACAGTTCCGGTCACGTCCCGGAGCGCGTAAAGCTTTCCGTCCGCCGGAGCCAAATCGTGAGACTGACCGGTCAGAACTGTCCGATACTGCTTGAGCTGCGCCAGAAATTCCTCTTTCGTCAGATCCAGCCGCATACCCGGGATCGACTCCAGCTTATCGATTGTCCCGCCGCTGAAACCGAGACCGCGTCCCGACATTTTCGCAACCGGTACGCCGCATGCGCTCAAAATCGGCTGAACAATTAAGGTCGTCTTGTCGCCGACACCGCCTGTCGAATGTTTATCAACCGCGTTTTCAACGACGCCTTGAAGCGAGATAACTTCGCCGGATTCCGCGATCGCCAGCGTCAAGTCCGTCGTCTCGCGATCCGTCATCCCGCAGCATAACACTGCCATCAGAAACGCCGATGCCTGATAATCTGGTATCGTTCCATCCGTATAGCCGCGAATGAAACCGCGGATTTCGTCCTTGCTTAACTCCTTGCCATCTCGTTTTTTGATGATGATATCAACTGCGTTCATGCAATCCCCCATTTTTATTTGAAATTTCGTTTTGTATCAGTTCTCGTATAGCTGATACCAGATATTCGCGTTAAATCCTTGTGAATCGACCGTGACCCCCTGCGCCGTGATCGTCGGCTTCTTCCCAATACAAGTCCATTCATAAGGCGTGTTGACGCCGGTCACATCGGTCGGCAGGACAGCCCCGTCCTCAAGTTTTGCACACTCATCCAGCATCGCCCGCGTCGGTTCGGTCAAAAGCGTCATTTTCGTCAGGCAATGCGTCGATAGCGTCACATCACAACCATAAACCGCCGAATCCATGCAACGCCAGACGATAGTATGAGCTGAACCGTCCGACTCCCGAATTCCCGCCATTAACAGCGTCTTCGATCGAACTGCGCTCGGCGGTTTTTCCCCAACATATTCCACGCCCGGGCTTTCGATCGTCTGAACTGCTTCACAATAACGCCATGGGTTGTCAAACGTCGTACCCGGCGGAATTGAAAGCGTATCCGGATTTTGAGCTTCGCCCAGCCCCGTATCGCCAGCGGTACCGTCCGCGCTTTGGAGAGAACCCGCAACTGCGGATTCGCCCGAACTCGAGTTCGCGACCGCCTCCGAAGTGGGGGGCTCTTTTGAATCGCCTTGGCTCGGCAGATTTGCGATGCAGCCGGAAACCGCCCAACAGATCACCGCGGCGATCCCCGCCAACATCAACATATTTCGATTTTTCCCGCTCATGCGCTTCCTGCTCCTCCTGTCCTGTCGTTTTTCCAGGACTCACGCTGTCCAAGAAATAAATATTTTAAAATTACGTTTTTACAACATCCCAATAATAAATTCCACGTCCTAAACAGGTTCAGAAATGGTCATCTGTCATCGCCCCTGCCCATGGATCAATTCTCGATTTAATGTTCACGCTTCGTCTCAATTTCAAAGATATGCCGCAATTGCCCCCCGAAAAATACGGGGATTCAATGTACACGCTTTATCTTAGTTTCAAAGTCAAGTTTACTCTAAAATTATAGTTTTTAGAGCTGACTCTCAAGCCAAAATTGGGAATTATATGATCCGTCCTGATGATTTTTGGTCGGTATCATTTTAATAATCTGCTGAAAATTCACCGCGTTTTTTTCGATTCAGCTCTGAAAACAACTGAAACCCGTCAATAAAGGGTTCCTTTCGGCGGTCTTTGGTACAATTTTGTTACGTTTCGGGTCGTTGAAACAGTCCGAAATCAAAGGATTTAATTTTAAAATGGAATTAAGTTTTTCTTCGGCTATTTTATTCCTTACGAGTTTATTCGTCTTCATCCTTTATCTGGGCATGAACCGTGAGGCGATGCGTAAAAAAATACTGCGCATTTCGGTTGGCGTTTACATCTTTCTTTTAGCGGGATGGCTGACACTCGCGCTCATTTTCCGATTTGTGCCCGAGCGCATCGCTGAATTTCTTCCCAATTTATTTGCATTGGGAGAACTTTTCCGCCTCCTGATGGCGTTAGGGTGGATCGTTTTGGCGGCGCTGCTCCTTCGCGCTTTTCCGGCGGATGCGCCGTTTCCTCTCGCCGCCGCCGCGTCGCTCGCATTGTCGTTCGCGGTAAT
Organism: Flexilinea sp.; assembly: GCA_034430135.1. GTDB lineage: Bacteria > Chloroflexota > Anaerolineae > Anaerolineales > Anaerolineaceae > Flexilinea. The sequence continues at coordinate 4,394 of DAOUFB010000133.1, forward strand.
CCTTCTCAGCGGAAATTTCATCTTCAGCCTCATAACAGGAGCATAACGGAGCGCGCCAATGATTCCGATTTTACAATTTTCCGAACCATTTTTCTTTTTTCTGGCGGTTTATATCGCTGCTCTGATTTGTATCGTGACGCTCTACGGCATGAAATCAAAAGCAGGGCGGACGCTCGACGCAGCACTAACGCTCATCGTCAGTCTTCTCGTGATGGGCGCAATCTTTTTCCTCTCCTACCGCGACCAGCTCGCATTCCCCAGGAATCCATGGGGCAAAATTGCGCTCTGCGCTGGGCTGACCTTGATATTCGCCGATCTTTTCCGCCGCAGAGCGGCGAAAAAGCATTCCCAGACGAGCGCTTGGGCAAGCGGACTCCTGGTCGGATTCGGGCTGACGCTTTATCTAATCGCCGTATTCAGTCCCGCTGAACTTGGGTTCTTCCTGTTTCTGGGTTCGTTTCCCTGTCTGATCGCCATCTTCGTTTTGGGGTTCGCGATTTTTTATTCGCTGATTGAGGGGCAGGATGGAATTCTTGCCAGAGCGCTGACCGCTTTTTTCTGCGCATCCGCGCTCTGCGCCTTATACGCGCTGCCGCGCCTGATCTTTTAGAAGGAGGTATCCATTGAACGACATCATCGCCTTCAAAAGCCTGTACAAGACGTTGATTCCAGTGATTTGCTGGCTCGTGTTCAGCGTCGCCGTGTATGAAGCCTCGCGAAACGTCAAAAATAAAATTCTCCGAGTCGTGCTCGCGGTTTTCAGCGCCGCAGGAATCACGCTCCTGACCGTATTCGCCTTATTCGACCGTTCCCTTTTGGCGGTTCTTCGCGCGCGCGCAACCTTCTTCCTCCCGCTCAGCGATGGAATGATGCTCGAGTTTCTGATTCTATGGTTCGTAATGGGTGCTTTGTTAACAGTGGTTCAGGCGAAAGAGAATCCGCCCGTCCAACGCGTTGCGGTCGGATTTATCGGCTCTTTTTTCGTGGTTCATTTCACGCTTTCCGCGTTCGTATTCTTCTATTAGAGTGTCTGTTTCACTTTTCCATAGATTAGGGAAGTCCCTTGCCGCTAATTATAATCTTGAACAGG